>JASLGD010000168.1 GCA_030150305.1 Caldimonas sp.
GGCGAGCCGCCGATCACGTACATGAACACGGTCCGCCTCGGCCTCGAGGACGAGCGCATCCACGCGCTCATCCTCGGCTACTGGCACACGATCGTGACGCCGCCGATGGTCTTCGCGAGGAACATGGTGCAGGTGATCGACGAGATGAAGGCGAAGGGCATCGTCAAGCCGGTCGTCGCGTCGCTCGCCGGCGACGTCGAGGTCGAGGAGGCGGCGCAGTACCTGTACGAGCACGGCATCCCGGCGTACGCGTACTCGACCGAGATCCCGGTCGCGGTGCTCGGCGCGAAGTACCAGTGGGCGCGAGGCGCGGGGCTCCTCTGAGCGACCGACGGAGCGCCAGCACGCGCTGAATCGTGGACCGTCCCGTCATCGCGATCGTTCCCGAGGGCGCGTCGCGCCAGCGCAAGCGCGAGGCGCCGCGCGGCCGCCGCGTCGACCCCGCCGCGCTCGCCGACGTGCTCGCGCTGCTCGGCGACGCGCCGCGGACGAGCGACCTCCTGATCGAGCACCTGCACAAGCTGCAGGACCGCTTCGGCCATCTCAGCGCCGCGCACCTCGCCGCGCTCGCGGCCGAGATGAAGCTCGCGCAGACCGAGGTGTTCGAGGTCGCGACCTTCTATCACCACTTCGACGTCGTCAAGGAAGGCGACGCGGTGCCGCCCGCGGTCACGGTGCGCGTGTGCGACGGCCTCTCGTGCGAGATGGCCGGCGCGCGCGAGCTGCTCGCGAAGCTGCCTGCGCTGCTCGGCGCGAACGTGCGCGTGCTCGCGGCGCCGTGCATCGGCCGCTGCGAGCAGGCGCCGGCCGCGGTCGTCGGCCAGAACCCGGTGCCGCGCGCCGGCGTCGAGACCGTCGTCGCCGCCGTGCAGGCGAACGCGACGCGCGACGTGCCGAGCGGCTTCATCGACCTCGACGCGTACCGCGCGAACGGCGGCTACGCGCTGCTGCGCCAGTGCATCGCCGACGAGCTCGCCGTCGACGACGTCATCAAGGCGCTCGAAGCCTCCGGGCTGCGCGGCCTCGGCGGCGCCGGCTTTCCGGCCGGGCGCAAGTGGCGGATCGTGCGCAGCGAGCCGGCGCCGCGCCTGATGGCGGTCAACATCGACGAAGGCGAGCCCGGCACGTTCAAGGACCGCGTCTTCCTCGAGCGCGACCCGCACCGCTTCGTCGAAGGCATGCTGATCGCCGCGTGGGCGGTCGGCATCTCGAAGATCTACGTCTACCTGCGCGACGAGTACCACGGCTGCCGCGCGATGCTCGAAGGCGAGCTCGCGAAGCTGCGCGCGACGCCGCCGTATCCGGGCATGCCCGAGATCGTGCTGCGCCGCGGCGCCGGCGCGTACATCTGCGGCGAGGAGTCGGCGATGATCGAATCGATCGAGGGCAAGCGCGGCATGCCGCGCCTGCGCCCGCCGTACGTCGCGCAGGTCGGGCTCTTCGGCCGGCCGACGCTCGAGCACAACTTCGAGACGCTCTTCTGGGTGCGCGAGCTGCTCGAGAAGGGGCCCGCGTGGTTCTCGTCGAACGGCCGCAACGGCCGCAAGGGCCTGCGCTCGTTCTCGGTCTCGGGCCGCGTGCGCGAGCCCGGCGTCAAGATCGCGCCGGCCGGCATCACGCTGAAGGAGCTCGTCGACGAGTTCTGCGGCGGCATGCTGCCCGGCCACACGCTCTACGGCTACCTGCCGGGTGGCGCGTCGGGCGGCATCCTGCCGGCGACTCTCGCCGACGTCCCGCTCGACTTCGACACGCTGCAGCCGTACGGCTGCTTCATCGGCTCGGCGGCGGTCGTCGTGCTGTCGAACCACGACAGCGCGACGATGGCGGCGCGCAACACGATGCGCTTCTTCGCGCACGAGTCGTGCGGCCAGTGCACGCCGTGCCGCAACGGCACCGCGAAGGCGTCGGCGCTGATCGAGCAGGAGCGCTGGGACCTGCCGCTGCTCGAGGACCTCTCGCTCGTCATGCGCGACGCGTCGATCTGCGGCCTCGGCCAGGCGGCGCCGAATCCGATCGACTGCGTCGTCAAGTACTTCCCGCACGAGCTCGCGGAGTGACACCCCCATGAATGCGATCACCCGCGCCGAGCTCGCCTCGATCGACGCCCCGCTCGTCACCTTCGAGCTCGACGGCCGCGCCGTCGTCGCGCCGGCGAACCGCACGATCATCGAGATCGCCGACGCCGAGGGCGTCGAGATCCCGCGCCTCTGCTACAAGCCCGGGCTCGACGCCGTCGGCAACTGCCGTGCGTGCATGGTCGAGGTCGGCGGCGAGCGCGTCCTCGCGCCGTCGTGCTGCCGCACGCCGACCGAGGGCATGAAGGTGACGACGCAGAGCGAGCGCGTGCGCAGGTCGCAGAAGCTCGTCCTCGAGCTGCTGCTCTCCGACATGCCCGAGGCCGAGTACACGCGCCACAACGAGCTCGACCTCTGGGCCGGGAAGCTCGGCGTCGGCAAGCCGCGCTTCGCCGCGCGCGCGCCCGTCGCGCCCGACCTCTCGCACCCGGCGATGGCGGTCCATCTCTCGGCGTGCATCCAGTGCACGCGCTGCGTGCGCGCGTGCCGCGACGAGCAGGTCAACGACGTGATCGGGCTCGCGTACCGCGGCAACGCCGAGAAGATCGTCTTCGACATGGACGATCCGATGGGCAACTCGACGTGCGTCGCCTGCGGCGAGTGCGTGCAGGCGTGCCCGACCGGCGCGCTGATGCCGGCGCGCGACGTCGCGCTCGTCGTCCCCGACAAGCGCGTGCCGTCGCTCTGCCCGTACTGCGGCGTCGGCTGCCAGCTCACGTACAACGTCAAGGACAACCGCATCCTCTTCGTCGAAGGCCGCGACGGCCCTGCCAATCACGGGCGCCTGTGCGTCAAGGGCCGCTACGGCTTCGACTACGCGCACCATCCGCAGCGGCTGACCAAGCCGCTGATCCGTCGCGCCGGCGTGCCGAAGGACGCGCACGCCGAGATGGATCCGGCGCGCGTGATGGAGCTGTTCCGCGAAGCGACCTGGGAAGAAGCGCTCGAGCTCGCCGGCGGCGGCCTCGCGCGGCTGCGCGACGCGCACGGGCCGCAGGCGCTCGCCGGCTTCGGCTCGGCGAAGGGCTCGAACGAGGAGGCGTATCTCTTCCAGAAGCTGGTGCGCACCGGCTTTCGCAGCAACAACGTCGACCACTGCACGCGGCTGTGCCACGCGTCGAGCGTCGCGGCGCTGCTCGAAGGGATCGGCTCGGGCGCGGTCTCGAACCCGGTGATGGACGTCGCCAAGGCCGAGGTCGTGATC
>JASLGD010000180.1 GCA_030150305.1 Caldimonas sp.
GGTCAGCCGCGAGCCGGGCTACTACTTCTCGTCGACCGTGCGCGAGGGCGACGAGCCGCTCGGCGTGGTGGCGGTCAAGGTCGATCTCGAGCACCTCGACCAGACCTGGGCACACGCCGGCGAGAAGATCCTCGTCGCCGACAGCAACGGCATCGTCTTCCTGTCGTCGGAGCGCGCCTGGAAGTTCAGGGCCTTGCGCAGCCTGACGCGCGAGACGATCGGCCGGCTCGCCGCGACGAGGCAGTACGGCGAGGCAGGCACGCTTGCACCGCTCGCGCTCCGCCAGGTGAGCACCGAGCCGGACGGCGGCGCGATCGTCGACGTCGCGACCGAGCCCGCGCCCCGCGGCGCCGGTGCGCCCTCGAGATTCGTCGTCGAGAGCCGCGCGGTCGACGGCACCGACTGGCGCATGCTGGTGCTGGCCGACATCGAACCCGTGCGGGCGACGGCGCGAACGAGCGCGGCGATCTCGGTGCTCACCGTCGCTCTCGCGCTGCTCGGCATGACGCATCTCAACCAGCGGCGCCGGATCGTCGCGCAGCGCGACGCCGCGATCGCCGCCCTCAGGAACGCGTACGAGGAGCTCGAGGAGAAGGTCGACCTCCGCACCGCCGACCTGAGCAACGCCAATCGTCGCCTGCAAAGCGAGATCACGGAGCGGACGCGTGCAGAGGCGTCGCTGCGTGCGACGCTGCAGGAGATCGTGCACACGGCGAAGATGGCGGTTCTCGGCCAGATGTCGGCCAGCATCACCCACGAGCTCAACCAGCCGCTGGCGGCGGTGCAGACGCTGTCCGACAACACCGTCAAGCTGCTCGAGCGCGGCCGCAACGACGAAGCGAAGGAGAACCTTCGCATGATCGCCCGCACCACGGCGCACATGGGACAGATCACCAGCCAGCTGAAGAAGTTCGCCCGCCGCTCGGCGGTCGAGACGGCGCCGGTGCAGATCGCGACGGTCGTCAACGACGCGATCTTCCTCGTCAGGCAAGGGCAGCGCTCGCGCGGGGTGCGGCTCGAAAGCCGCGTCGCCAGTCCGCTGCCGCCGGCGCTCTGCGAGGCGAGCGGGCTCGAGCAGGTGCTCGTCAATCTCCTCGCCAACGCGATCGAGGCCGTCGAGCATGCGGCCGATCCGACGATCGAAGTCGTCGTCGAGCAGCGCGGCGCGCTGCTCGACATCGAGGTGCACGACAACGGCGGCGGCCTCAGCGAGGCGGCACGCGGCCACCTGTTCGAGCCGTTCTACACGACCAAGGAGCAGGGCGTCGGGCTCGGGCTGGGGCTGGCGATCTCGAACGACATCGTCAGCCGCTTCGGCGGCGCGCTGCGCGCCGGGGCCAGCCCGCGGCTCGACGGCGCCGTGTTCACCGTCAGTCTGCGCGCGGTCCAGACCGTCGAGACGATTCATGCCTGAAGATCCCGACGTCCTCTTCGTCGAGGACGACCCGACCGTCCGCTTCGGCAGCGCGCAGGCGCTCGAGCTCGCCGGCCTCAACGTTCGCGCCTTCGCCTCCGCCGAAGAGGCATTGCCGGCGATGACGCCGGGATTCCGCGGCGTCCTCGTGACCGACGTTCGCCTGCCGGGGATCGACGGGCTCGCGCTGCTCGAGCGGGCGAAGCGCATCGATCCCGAGGTGCCGGTGATCGTCGTCACCGGCCACGGCGACGTCTCGATGGCGGTGCAGGCGATGCGCTCGGGCGCGTACGACTTCATCGAAAAGCCGTTCTCGGCCGACCGGCTCAACGCGGCGATCGCTCGCGCCCTCGAAAACCGTCGCCTGACGCTCGAGGTGCACTCGCTGCGCAATCAGCTGTCGGGTCTCGAATCGATCGAAGCCAAGCTGATCGGCCGCTCGACCGCGATGGCGAACCTGCGCCGCGTCATCCTCGACATCGCGTCGACCGACGCCGACGTGCTGATCACCGGCGAGACCGGCACCGGCAAGGAGCTCGTCGCGCGCTGCCTGCACGACTACAGCAAGCGCCGCGCCGGCCATTTCGCGGCGATCAATTGCGGCGGCGTTCCCGAAGCGCTGTTCGAGAGCGAAGTGTTCGGCCACGAGGCCGGCGCGTTCACCGGCGCCAGCCGACGGCGCATCGGCAAGATGGAGCACGCGGCGGGCGGCACGCTGTTCCTCGACGAGATCGAATCGATGCCGCCGAGTCTGCAGGTCACGCTGTTGCGCTGCCTGCAGGAGCGCCAGTTCGAGCGGCTCGGCTCCAACCAGCTGCAGTCGATGAGCTGTCGCGTCATCACGGCGACGAAGTCGGATCTCCTGCGCCCGAGTGCGGAGCAGCCGTTCCGGAGCGACCTCTACTACCGGCTGAGCATCGTCGTCCTCGAGCTGCCGCCGTTGCGCGAGCGGCGCGAGGACATCCCGCTGCTCTTCGGCCACTTTCTCCTGCAGGCGTCGGCGCGCTACGAGCGGCCGCTCGGCACCGTTCCCGACGGCGTGATGAACGAGCTGATGGCGCGGCCGTGGCCCGGCAACGTCCGCGAGCTGCGCAACGTCGCCGATCGCCTCGTGCTCGGCCTGCCGCTCGGTGAGCCGGGAACGAACCACGCGTCGCCGCGGACGCGCCCGCTCGACGAGCAGGTGGCGATGTTCGAGCGCCACGTGATCGAGGAAGCGCTGTCGCGCTCCGGCGGACGCGCCGTCGTCGCCAGCGAGCGCCTCGGCGTGCCGAAGAAGACCCTCTACGACAAGATGAAGCGGCTCGGCATCTCGACCGAGGAATTCCGCAGCGCTGGCGGTTGAGCGCGAGCTCGCCGAGCGAGCGTCGCGCGCCAGCGTTCGACGTCGCTGCACCGCGCGCTTGTGCGGATTGCCGCATCGTCGACGCGCGCGAAGTGCGGTTTTCCAGCCTTCGGCGGAGCGCGGCGACGCGCCCTCCCGGGCGCCGACCTCTCCCGACTCGATGGCATGAACGATGCAGAGACGAGCGTCGCGTTTGCGTCGGCTTGCGATCGGCGAATGAAGAAGACACAGGAGACATTCATGGCAATGATTTCGGCGGGCGATTTCCACGGCGTCGCGAAGCTCTCGCTCGTCGTGCTTCTCGGCAGCGCGGCGCTGGCCGGCTGCGGCGGAGGCGGCGGCGGCGACGGCGCGGCTGCGACTGCGAGCGGAACCGGCTCGGATCCGACCAAGAGCGCCCAAGCCACCCAGCCCGTCAACGCGACTCCGATCACGACGTGCGACGCGGCCGGCATCGGCAGCGCTCACCTGGTGTCGGATCTTCCGACGCTGCCGACGACGAACCCGCCGAACGACACGTCGGCGGCGATCACTTCGGTCTCGACCGGGACCACCACGTCGGGAGTGCCGTACTGCCTCGTGAAGGTGCTGGTGCCGCCGGCGATCAACATCTGGGTCGGGCTGCCGACCGGCGGCAACTGGAATGGCCGCCTGCAATCGGAGGGCGGCGGCGGCTTCGCCGGCAGCGTCGCGATCCCGGTCAACTCGATCTCCGGCGGCTACATCGGCATCCAGACCGACACCGGCCACAACGGCGGCGGCGGCGCGTTCGGCATGTTGACGCCGGTTCCCAATGGCGCCCCCAACGTGCAGCTGCAGACCGACTTCGCGTATCGCTCCGAGCACGAGATGGCGGTGATCGGCAAGCAGCTGGCGCAAGCCTTCTACGGCGCGTTGCCGGTGTACTCGTACTGGAACGGCTGCTCGACCGGCGGCCGGCAGGGGCTGCGCATGGCGCAGGACTACCCGGCCGACTACAACGGCATCCTCGCCGGCGCACCGGCCGTCCACTTCGATCGCCTCGGCGTCGCGCAGACGTGGCCGCAGCTGCCGATGCTGCTCGACACCGGCGGACCGATCTCGACGACCAAGGAGAACCTCGCCGTCAACGCCGCGATCGCCGCGTGCGACGGCAACGACGGCGTCGTCGATGGCGTCATCACCGATCCGCGCAAGTGCACCTACAACCCGGTCAACGATGCGACGATCACCAAGGCGTCGTGCACGTCGAGCGACAACACCTGCCTGACGCCGGCGGAGGCGGGCGCGATCGTCAAGATCTGGAACGGCCCGACGAACGCGCAGGGCAAGAAGCTCTGGTACGGCTACCAGCGCGGCGCCGCGCTCAACAGCGTCGCCGGCGCGACGCTGAACTCGATCCCGCTGCAGCAGGCGCAGTTCTGGATCTACTTCGACCCGACCTGGACCGTCAACCAGCTCAACTACGCCAACTTCCAGCCGTTCATGCAAAAGACGATGGCGATGATGAACGCGCTGACGGCGAGCGAGAACCCGGACCTCTCGGCGTTCCGCAACCTCGGCGGCAAGATCGTGATGTGGCAGGGCTTCGCCGACCAGCTGATCCCGTCCGAGGACAGCATCGACTACTACGACTCGGTCACCAACTTCCTCGGCGGCGGCTACGCGGCGACCCAGCAGTGGTACCGACACTTCATGGCGCCGGGCGTTGCGCATTGCGGCGGCGGCGTCGGTCCGCAACCGCAGAACCTGTTCCCGGCGGTCGTCAACTGGGTCGAGAACGGCACCGCGCCCGACACGATCCTGGCGACGAAGGCGCTCACCGGAGGCGGCACCGAAAGCCGACCCCTCTGCCCGTACCCGGCGATGGCCAAGTACATCGGTTCAGGAGACCCGAACAACGCAGCGAACTTCGTCTGCTCGACGACGCCGTGAGCGTCGCGCCCGCGTCTTCGACCCGCTCGAATCAAGCGCGCATCGCGCGAACAACGCTCTGGAGAATCAAGATGAATCTTCGCACTCTCTTCATCGCCGTCTCGGCGCTCGCTGCCGGGCTGGGCGCGGCCCACGCCGCACCGATCGCCTACAAGGGAACGCTCGTCTCGGGCACGCCGGCGACGGGCAACGTCGGCGGCTTCAGCTGGTTCCTCAACGAAGGCACCGCCGTCGACTTCTGGCAGTTTTCGGCGACCGCCGGAACGACCGTGACGCTCGAGGTCGATCGCCTGAACGGCAACCTCGACCCGGCACTGTCGCTCTATCGCGGAACGACGAGCACCGACACGTCGAACTTCGTCAGCGGCGCCAGCTTCGGCGGACTGACGTTCGTCGGCACGCTCGACGACGAGCACCCGCCGTTCGTCGGTCCGACCGGATTCACCGGCGATCCGTTCGGCACGTTCGCGATCGGAACGACGGGCCTCTACACCGTCGCGGTCGGCGGCAGCGACAGCACCGACGGGGGCGCGTATCCGTATCGCATCACGCTCACCATCAACGCCGTGACGGCGGTTCCCGAGCCGTCGACCGGCGCCTTGATGGCGCTCGGACTTGCCGGCGTCGGCTGGCTGCGTCGGCGCAAGAACCGGACGACCGCCTGAGGCGATTGCCCGGCACCGGGAGCGTTCGCGAGCGGCACGCCGGCCTGCGGCGCGACCGCTCGCGAAGCGCTCCCATCGCACAAGAAGAAGGTGGCCGCGGGCCGCCGCGCGGCGAGTCCGCGCAACGTGAGGAGACAGTCATGAACCATTCGAGTCCGGGCAGGGCGCGTCGGCAGGTGCCCGCGCTGCTGGCGATCGCCGCAGGCATCGCTGCGGCTGGTG
>JASLGD010000206.1 GCA_030150305.1 Caldimonas sp.
CACCGCTCGGCGACGCGCAGTACTTCCGCGCCAACCTGCAGGGCCAGCAATACATCTCGTTCACGCGGACGCTCTCGTACGGCGTCAACGCCGAGATCGGCTACGGCAAGGGCCTCGGCGGCAAGCCCTATCCGATCTTCAAGAACTTCTACGGCGGCGGCCTCGGCACGGTGCGCGGCTTCGAGCAGGGCTCGCTCGGCCCGGTCGACGTCACCGGAGCGTTCATCGGCGGCAACCGGCGGCTGAACATCAACAACGAGTTCTACCTGCCGGTGCCGGGCGCCAACGCCGACCGGACGCTGCGCATCTTCCTCTACGCCGACGCCGGCAACGTCTGGGGCGAGAACGAGAAGCTGACGTTCGACAGCCTGCGCGCGTCGGCCGGTCTCGGCGTCAGCTGGGTGTCGCCGGTCGGCCCGCTGAAGCTCAGCTACGGGTACCCGGTCAAGAAGAAGCCGGAAGATAGAATCCAGCGCCTTCAGTTTCAGATCGGGACTGCCTTCTGATGAACCGCCACATCGTCAAATCGCTGCTTGCCGTGCTGCTTGTCGCCGGTGCGGCGTCGGCAGCTTCGGCGCAGGAGCAGCTGAAGATCGGCTATGTCAACAGCGATCGCGTGCTGCGCGACGCTGCGCCGGCGAAGGCCGCGCAGGCCAAGCTCGAAGCCGAGTTCTCGAAGCGCGAGAAGGACCTCAACGACCTCGCGAAGAAGCTCAAGGACGCGAGCGATCGGCTCGACAAGGACGCGCCGACGCTCGCCGAGGCGGAGCGCACGCGCCGCCAGCGCGAGCTCGTCGACCAGGATCGCGACCTGCAGCGGCGCCGCCGCGAGTTCCAGGAAGACCTCAGCCAGCGCAAGAACGAGGAGCTCGCGACCGTCGTCGAACGCACCAACCGCGTCATCAAGCAGATCTTCGAGACCGAGAAGTACGACCTGATCCTGCAGGAGGCGGTCTTCTGGAGCCCGAAGGTCGACATCACCGACAAGGTGATCAAGGCCCTCAACGCGCAGAGCGCGCCTCCGGGCAAGTAACGGACGCTGCGCGGTGGGCGAAGTCCGGCTTCGCGACATCCTCGAGCGTCTCGGCGGCGAACTGATCGGCGACGCCGAGACGCGGATCGACGCGATCGATCCGCTCGACTCGGCGACGCCGTCGTCGATCTCGTTCCTCGCCAACCCGCTCTACGCCAGGCAGCTGGCGACGACGAGCGCGGCATGCGTGATCGTCGCGCCGGCGTTTCGCGACGCCGCGGCCGCGCGCGGCGCGACGATCGTCACCCCCGACCCGTACCTCTACTTCGCGCGGCTGACGCAGTGGTGGGCGGAGCGCGCGCGCCCGGTCGAGCGGCGCGGCATCGATCCGCACGCTGCGGTCGACCCGGCGGCGCGACTCGGCACCGACGTCGCGATCGGCCCGTTCGCGGTCGTCGCCGCGGGCGCCGAGCTCGGCGACGGCGTCACGATCGGAGCGCACGCCGTCGTCGAGGCGGCCTGCAGCGTCGGCGCCGGCACGCGGCTCGGCCCGCGCGTCGCGATCGTCGCGGGCACGCGGCTCGGCCGGCGTTGCATCGTCCACCCCGGCGCGGTCCTCGGCGCCGACGGCTTCGGCTTCGCTCCCGACCAGGGACGCTGGGAGAAGATCGAGCAGCTCGGCCGCGTCGTCGTCGGCGACGACGTCGAGATCGGCGCCAACACGTGCATCGATCGCGGTGCGCTCGGCGACACCGTGATCGGCGACGGCGTCAAGATCGACAATCTGGTCATGATCGGCCACAACGTCAGGATCGGCGAGCACACTGCGATCGCGGGCTGCGTCGGCATCGCCGGCAGCGCCGTCATCGGCGCGCACTGCATGCTCGGCGGCGGCTCGGGAGTCAACGGCCACGTGACGATCGCCGACCACGTCGTCATCGGCGGTGCGACGCAGGTCTCGCGATCGATCGCCAAGCCGGGCTTCTACAGCGGCTCGTTCCCGTTCGACGACAATGCGTCGTGGGAGAAGAACGCGGCCACGCTGCGCAACCTGCACGCGCTCCGCGAGCGGGTGAGAGCGCTCGAGAGAGCGCTCGAGAAGAAGTCGCCATGACGATGGACATCCACGAGATCCTGAAGCGCCTGCCGCATCGCTATCCGATCCTGATGGTCGATCGGGTGCTCGAGCTCGAGCACAAGAAGCGGATCCGCGCGCTGAAGAACGTCACCATCAACGAGCCGTACTTCGTCGGCCACTTCCCGCACCGGCCGGTGATGCCGGGCGTGATGATGCTCGAGGCGCTCGCGCAGGCGGCGGCGCTGCTCGCGTACGACGCCGCCGACGCCAAGCCCGACGACAAGTCGGTCTACTACTTCGCAGGCATCGACGCGGCGCGCTTCAAGCGGCCGGTCGAGCCGGGCGACCAGATCGTCCTCGACGTCACGCTCGAGCGGATGAAGGCGGGCATCTTCAAGTTCCAGGCGAAGGCGAGCGTCGGCGGCGAAGTCGCGGTCGAGGCCGACCTGATGTGCGCGGTGCGCACGGTCGCCTAGGAGCGCGCCCGCGCATGGCGAAGGTCCACCCGACGGCGATCGTCGAGCCCGGCGCCGAGCTTGCCGCGGACGTCGAGATCGGTCCCTACAGCATCGTCCGCGGCGGCGTGACGATCGGCGCCGGCAGCAGCGTCGGCCCGCACTGCGTGATCGAAGGCAAGACCACGATCGGCCGCGACAACCGCATCTGGCAGTTCAACTCGATCGGCGGCGCGCCGCAGGACAAGAAGTACGCCGGCGAGGACACCGCGCTCGTCATCGGCGACGGCAACACGATCCGCGAGTTCTGCACGATCTCGACCGGTACCGTGCAGGACGCCGGAGTCACGACGATCGGCGACGACAACTGGATCATGAACAGCGTGCACATCGCGCACGATTGCGTCGTCGGCAGCCACACGATCATCGCCGGCTACGCCGGGCTCGCGGGCCACGTCGTGCTCGGCGACTGGGCGATCGTCGGCGCGCAGAGCGGGCTGCACCAGTTCGTCAAGATGGGCGCGCACAGCATGTGCGGGTTCCAGAGCCACGTCTCGCAGGACATTCCGCCGTTCATGATGGTCGACGGCAACCCGCTCGGCGTGCGCGGCTTCAACATCGAGGGCCTGCGCCGGCGCGGCTTCTCCCCGGCGCGGATCGCCGCGGTCAAGCAGATGCACCGCCTGCTCTACCGCGACGGCCTCTCGTTCGACGACGCCAGGCGCGGGATCGCCGAGCTCGCTGCGTCCGAGCCCGAAGTCGCGGAGGACGTCGCGATGATGACGGCGTTCCTCGCCGCGGCGACGCGCGGCATCGCACGCTGAGCGCACGCCGCCGGCGATGACGAGCGGATCTCCGCGCTTCGCGATGGTCGCGGGCGAGGCGTCGGGCGACCTGCTCGGCGGCGCGCTGCTCGCGAGCCTGCGTGCGCGCTGGACGCAGCTCGCGGCCGACGGCATCGGCGGCCCGCGCATGATCGAGCACGGCTTCGTCAGCTGGTGGCCGTACGACAAGCTCTCGGTGCGCGGCTACTTCGAGGTGCTCGGCCATTTCCGCGAGATCCTCGGCATCCGCAACGCGCTCGTCGCGCGCCTGCTCGCCGACAAGCCGGACGCCTTCGTCGGCGTCGACGCGCCCGACTTCAACCTCGGCGTCGAGCTGAAGCTGAAGGCCGTCGGCGTCAAGACGGTCCACTTCATCAGCCCGTCGATCTGGGCCTGGCGCGGCGGCCGGATCGACAAGATCGGCCGCGCGACCGACCTCGTCCTCTGCGTCTTCCCGTTCGAGCCCGAGATCTACGCGAAGAAGGGGATCCGCGCCGTCTACGTCGGCCATCCGCTCGCCGCCGCGATCCCGCTCGAGGTGCCGCGCGTC
>JASLGD010000269.1 GCA_030150305.1 Caldimonas sp.
ACTTGTTGTTGGTGACGCGCGAGACGGTCGACTCGTGCAGGCCGAGCTCCTGCGCGATCTCGCGCAGGCCGAGCGGCTTCATCGCCATCGGGCCGAACTCGAGGAAGTGCTGCTGGCGCTTGAGGATGGCCTCGGCGACCATGAGGATCGTCGAGAAGCGCTGCTCGACGTTCTTCACCGTCCAGCGCGCTTCCTGCAGATGCTGCGCCAGCTCGACGTTCCTGCCGTCGCGCTGGCCCTGGAAGAGCGTCGCGTACGTCTGGTTGAGGCGAACGCGGGGCACGATCGCGCGGTTGAGCGTCGCCGTCCAGCGGCCGCGGATCTTGCGCACGATGACGTCGGGCGTGATGAACTGCGTCGCCGTCGGCTCGACGTTCCAGCCCGGCCGCGGGCTGAGGTGCCGGATCCGCTCGCACGCCGCCTCGACCTGCGCCGGCGTCTTCTTGAGCAGCCGCGCGAGGCCGTTGACGTCGTGCTGCGCGAGCCGGTCGAGGTGCTCGGCGATGATCGCGCGCGCGACCTCGCGCAGCTCGGCGTCGTCGATCTGCGGCAGCTGCAGGAGGAGGCATTCGCCGACGTTGCGGGCGGCGACGCCGGGCGGGTCGAGCGCCTGCACGCGCTTCAGCGCGATCTGCATCTCCTCGGGCTCGACCTCGGGGCTCATGCCCGCGGTCGCCGCGATCTCGTCGAGATCGACGCGCAGGTAGCCGTCGTCGTCGAGCGACTCGACGATCGCGCACGCGAGCGCGTGGTCGCGCACCTCCAGCGGCAGCACGTTGATCTGGCCGTGCAGGTGCTGGCGCAGGCCGACGTCGGCGGCGATCATGTCGAGCGCGGCGACGTCGCTGTCGGTGTTGGCCTGGCGAACGCTCGACGACGACTGCTGCCAGCTCTCGCGCTCGTACGGCGCGTCGGCGATCGGCGCCTGCGCCTCGAGATCGATGCCGCGCGCGTCGCCGTCGCCGTTCGTGGGGCCGACGTCGACGCGGCCGGCGTCGGGCGGCGAATCCTCGACCTCGAGGAACGGGTTGCGCCCCATCGCCTCCTGCACTTCCTGCGCGAAGTCGAGGGACGAGAGCTGGAGCAGGCGCACTGCGTGTTGCAGTCGCGGCGTGACGGTGTGTTGCTGGCGCTGGCGCGCTTGCAGGATCGGCAAACTCATGGTCGATGCGTTCGGAAAATGTGGGTTCGAAAGAGCGCGCGGAGCGGTCGCGCGCCGCATGAGCGGGGGGCCTGCGAGCAACACCCATGCCATGCCGGGCGCCGGGTGCTCTCTCCTCTGATGAGCAGTGTTCTCGGCGGCGCGTGACACGCCGATGAAGGCCGCCTCAGGAAGCGCTTGCGGTAACTTTTGCTGGCCCGCGCGAACGCCGCCCGCGCGTGCTCGCGCGGCGCACGAACGACGGCAGGAAGACGCGGCGCGCGCCTTCCGGGAAGACGACGGTGACGCCTTCGGCGCTGACCGACTCGACGACGCCGCGCCCGTAGCGCGGAACCGAGACGAGCTCGCCCGCCTGCGGCAGCTCGGGCGCTGCCGTCGCTGCGCTCTCGCCGTCTTTGTCGGCACCGCCTTCGACGTCGCCCGCCGTCGCTTCGCGTTCGGCGGCGGCGAACGCCGCGGCGATGCGGATGCAGTTGTCGCAGGTGCCGCAACGATCGAACCCGTCGGCGGCATCGAAGTTCTCGAGCAGCACCTTCCAGCGGCAGTGCCCGGTCTGGCCGTAGAAGACCATCCGCTCGAGCATCGCGCGATCGTGCTCGCGCTTCTCGCGGTACGACGCGAGGAGCTGCTCGAGCGCATCGGCGTCGAGGCCGGCGCGCGTCAGGACGAGCGAGCCGTCGCGCTCCTGGCGGACGGCGCCGCGGTGGCGCAGCAGCCTGAGCGCGACCTGCAGCTTCGCCTTCGGCCGGTCGATCGCTTCGTGGAGGCGTTCGAGCGTCCACGCGCTGCCGTCCGCGTGCCCATGCTGCAGCGCGCCGTACACGTCGGCGACATCTTCCTTCGCGGGATAGCGGCCGGCGAGGAAGAACTGCTGGACGGCCTTGTCGCTGTGCAGGAAGAGCAGGGTGCACTCGGCGTCCTCGCCGTCGCGGCCGGCACGGCCCGACTCCTGGTAGTACGCATCGACGCCGGCTGGCATCTGGTAGTGGACGACGAAGCGCGTGTCGTGCTTGTCGATGCCCAGGCCGAACGCGTTGGTCGCGACCATCACGCGCGCGCCGCCGGACATGAACGCCTCCTGGCGGTCGTGCCGCTCGCTGGCCGACAGCCTGCCGTGGTAGACGACGGCGTCGACGCCGGCTTCGCGCAGCGCCGCGTGCACCTGCTCGGCCGCCTTCACGGTCGCCGTGTAGACGAGGCCCGCGCCGTCGCTCGTGGCGACGAGGGTGACCGCGCGAGCGAGCTTTTCGTCCTCGTTGGTGACCTGCAGCACGCGGTAGTGCAGGTTGGCGCGGTACAGCCCGGTGTGGATGACGGCGAAGCGGCCGACGCCGAGCTGGCGCGCGATGTCGTCGATGACGGCGTCGGTCGCCGTCGCGGTCAGGGCGAGGATCGTCGGCTTGCCGAGCTGCGGGATTGCGCTGCCGATCTCGAGGAACGCCGGCCGGAAGTCGTGGCCCCACTGCGAGATGCAGTGCGCCTCGTCGACGACGAGCAGGCTCGGCGGATGGCGCGCGAGCAGCTCGACGAACGCGGCGTCGGCGAGCCGCTCGGGCGTCGTGAAGACGATCTTCGCGCTGCCGGCGGCGATCGCGTCTTGTGCGGCGGCGATCTCGTCGGCGCCGAGCGCGCTGTTGAGCTGCACCGCAGCGACGCCGAGCTCGCGCAGCTTGTCGCACTGGTCCTTCATCAGCGCGATCAGGGGCGAGACGACGAGCGTCGAGCCGGGCAGGAGGAGCGCCGGAAGCTGGTAGCAGAGCGACTTGCCGGCGCCGGTCGGCATCAGCGCGAGCGTCGGCTTGCCGGCCATGACGCTCGCGATCGCGGCGTCCTGGCCTTCGCGCAGCTGGCGAAGGCCGAAGGTCTGGCGCAACACGCGCGGCAGGCGCTCGCGCCACGGGCGGGGAGGAGAGGGCGTCGTTCGCGTCTTCGTGGGCATCGAGGAGGGAGTCGGGAACTGCGCCGGCGCGGGCGCCGGCCGCTCGGGCAAGGCGCGCGCCCGTCGGCCGCGGCACGCGCGGCATGGCGCTTGCCCCGGCGAGCGCCAGCTTTCTCCTCGCCCGCGTTTCTTGGCCATTCGATCTTGC
>JASLGD010000288.1 GCA_030150305.1 Caldimonas sp.
AGCAAAACAGGGCGCCCTGCCGTCCCGATCCCGTGTGCAAAGGACCCGACCCCGTGCGCGCAAGACGCAGCGAACGAGATCCTTCGCTTCGCTCAGGCTGACACGGAGCGGACGATCAGACGTGCAGCAGCAGGTGCTCGCGTTCCCACGGCGAGATCACCTTCATGAACTCGTCGTGCTCGGTTTCCTTGACCTCGCTGTAGACCGTCACGAACTCGGGGCCGAGGATTTCGCGGAGGTCCGCGTCTTCGCGCAGGAGCTCGAGCGCTTCGCCGAGGCTGCGCGGCAGCTCGTGCTCGGCGTCGTACGCGTTGCCGATGCATTCGGGTCCCGGCTCGATCTGCTTCTGGATGCCGAGCCAGCCGCACGCGAGCGTCGCGGCGATCGCGACGTAGGGGTTGGCATCGGCGCCGATGACGCGGTTCTCGACGCGCCGTGCCGCGGGCGCGGCGACCGGCGCGCGGATGCCGACGGTGCGGTTGTCGCGGCCCCACTCCAGGTTGATCGGCGCCGCGGTGAAGCGCGCGAGCCGGCGGTAGCTGTTGACGTACGGGGCGAAGAGCGCCGTCGCCGCCGGCGCGTAGCGCTGCAGGCCGCCGATGAACCACTGGAACTCGCGGCTCGGCGAGCCGTCGGGCTTGCTGAACAGGTTCTGTCCCGTCGCCTTGTCGGTGATGCTCTGGTGGACGTGCATCGCGCTGCCCTGCTCGCCGGCGATCGGCTTGGCCATGAACGTCGCGAACATGCCGTGGCGCAGCGCCGCCTCGCGCACGGTGCGCTTGAAGAAGAACACCTCGTCGGCGAGCGCCATCGGGTCGCCGTGGAAGAAGTTGATCTCCATCTGGCCGGCGCCGGTCTCGTGGATCAGCGTGTCGACCGTCAGCTCCATGCGCTCGCAGTAGGCGTAGATGTCCTCGAACAGCGGATCGAACTCGTTGACGGCGTCGATCGAGTACGACTGCCGCGAGGTCTCGGGCCGGCCGCTGCGGCCGACCGGCGCCTGCAGCGGCATGTCGGGGTCGCTGTTGCGCGAGACGAGATAGAACTCGACCTCGGGCGCGACGACCGGCAGCCAGCCGGCGTTCTCGTACAGCCTGCAGACGCGGCGCAGCACCGAGCGCGGCGCGAACGGCACGAGGCGGCCTTCGGCGTCGTAGCAGTCGTGGATCACCTGCGCGGTCGGGTCGGTCGCCCACGGCACGATGCGCACCGTCTTCGGGTCGGGCCGCAGGTGCATGTCGGGGTCGGTCTCGTGGATGACGTCCCAGTACGGGCCGCCTCGCGGGACCTCGCCGGTGACGCTGAGCGCGACGGTGCCTTCGGGCAACCGCATGCCGCGCTCTTCGGTGAAGCGCTCGCGCGGCAGGATCTTGCCGCGCGCGACGCCGGTGAGGTCGGGGACGAGGCATTCGACTTCGGTCACGCCGTGCGTGTCGAGCCAGCGCTCGAGGTCGGTGAACGTCTGCACCTCAGGCCGTCGCATGGTCTTCCTTCGCGGGCGCCGGCGTCGTTGCCTGCCGGTACGCGCGCACGGCATCGCCGAACGCGCCGAGCAGTCGCATCGAGACCGGGTTCTCCTCGGCGTGCCACTCGGGATGCCACTGCACCGCGAGCGCGAACCCCGACGCGTCGGCGACCGAGTACGCCTCGACGAGGCCGTCGGGCGCGCGCGCCTCGACGCGCAGCCGCGACGCGAGCCGCTTGATGCCCTGGCCGTGCAGCGAGTTGACGGCGATGCGGTTGGACTCGAGCAGGCGCGCGAGGACGCCGCCCGGCTCGATGAAGACGTCGTGCGCGGTCGCGTACTGCGTCTCGACCGGATCCTCGTCGCGGTCGCGGTGGTCGGCGAAGCCCTGCACCTGGTGCACCGCCTGGTGCAGGCTGCCGCCGAGCGCGACGTTGGCCTCCTGGAAGCCGCGGCAGATCGCGAACAGCGGCATGCCGCGCGCGAGCACCTTCGGGACGATCGGCAGGATCCACGCGTCGCGCGCCGGATCGAGCGGCAGCGACTCGTCGAGCACCGTCTCGTCGTAGTGCTGCGGATGCACGTTCGACGGCGATCCCGTCAGCAGCAGGCCGTGCGCGACGTCGAGCAGCGCGTCGACCTCGGGCGGCGCGACGCTCGGCACGATCAGCGGCTGGCAGCCGGCGAGGCGCACCGCCTCGACGTACTTCGACGCGGCGACGTGGTAGCAGAGCTCGCCGAGCATGCGATTGCACGCCGGCACGAGCACGAGCGGCCGCGCGTCGCCGGGAACGAGGACGCGTGGAGCGTGGTGGTCGGACGCAGCGCTCATGCCGTCTGCGAGCATTCCCCGTGCCCGCGCCGTCCGCAGTCGGACGACGCCGCGTGCCGGCGTCAGGCCGACTCGAGCGCGAGATCGAAGTGCTCGACGTGCGGCGGGGTCGCGAGGAACGGCCCGATGTGCGATCGCCACTCGGCGAAGAGCGGCCCCTGGCGGAAGTCGACGGTGTGGTTCTCGATCGCGTGCCACCAGATCATCAGCAGGTAGCGGTCGGGCGACTCGATGCCGCGCTGCACCTGGTGCGCGACGAACCCCTTGGCGCGCGGCAGCACGGTCTCGAGGCCGCGTGCGATGGCTTGCTCGAACTCGGTGTTCGTTCCGGGCGTGATGCGGATGTCGGCGACTTCGAGAATCATGGCGGCCTCGCGCGTTTCGAGTTCGCGCCAGTCTACGCCGCGCCTCAGACGCCGAGCGTCTTCAGCAGCGCATCGCGGTCGGCTTCGAGCTCGGCCGACGTACCGGCGAGGACGACGCGGCCCTTCTCGAGCACGACGGCGTCGTCGGTGTTGGCGAGCACCGCGTGCGCGTTGCGATCGACGATCAGCGCGGCGATGCCGCTGGCGCGGATCGTCGCGATCGTGCGCCAGATCTCGGCGACGACGAGCGGCGCGAGCCCCTCGGTCGCTTCGTCGAGGATCAGCAGCAGCGGATTGGTGAGCAGCGCGCGGCCGATCGCAAGCATCTGCTGCTCGCCGCCCGAGAGCTGCTGGCCGCCGTGGCCGAGCCGCGCCGAGAGGCGCGGGAAGGTGCCGAGCACGCGCTCGAACGTCCACGCGGCGGAGCCGTCGACGCCCGGCCGTGCCGCCATCACGAGGTTCTCGCGCACCGAGAGGTTGGGGAAGATGCCGCGGCCCTCGGGCACGTAGCCGATGCCGAGCCGCGCCATGCGCTCGGGCGGCTGCCCCGTCACCTCGCGGCCGCCCCACTGCACCGAGCCTTCGCTCGCGCGCACGTAGCCCATGATCGTGCGGATGAGCGTCGTCTTGCCCATGCCGTTGCGGCCGAGCAGCCCGACCGACGTGCCCGGCTCGATGAGCATCGTCACGCCGTGCAGGATGTGCGCGGCGCCGTAGTGCGCGTGCAGCGCCTCGACCTGCAGCATCAGTCCTCGCCGAGGTACGCGACGCGCACCTGCGGATCCATCCGGATGCGCTCGGGCACGTCGCTCGCGATCACCGCGCCGTTCACCATCACCGTGATGCGGTCGGCGATGCGGAACACCGCGTCCATGTCGTGCTCCACCAGCAGCACCGCATGGTCGCGCCTGAGCTGGGCGAGCAGCGCGAGCATGCGCTCGGTCTCCTCCGCCCCCATGCCCGCGAGCGGCTCGTCGAGCAGGAGCACGCGCGGACGCGTCGCGAGGCACATCGCGATCTCGAGCTGGCGCTTGCCGCCATGGCTCAAGGTGTCGGCCACCGGCGCGGCGGCATGCGTGAGACCCGCCGCGGCGAGCGCCTCGTCCGCGCTGCGCGTGCTGCGCGCGCAGCGTCGCGCGCTTTCCCAGAGCGCCCAGGGCCGCGCATGCGCGGCCTGCGCGGCGAGGCGCGCGTTCTCGAACACGCTGAACGGCGCGAAGATGTTCGTGCGCTGGTAGCTGCGGCCGATGCCCGCGCGCGCGCGACGCGGCTGCGACCAGCGGGTCACGTCCTCCTCGCCGAGGTGGATCGAGCCCGCGGTCGGCGCGAGCTCGCCCGACAGCAGGTTCACGAGCGTCGACTTGCCGGCGCCGTTGGTGCCGATGACCGCGTGCACCTCGCCGCGGCGCAGCACGATCGAGACGTCGTCGACAGCGGCGAGGCCGCCGAACCGGCGCGTGAGCCCGCGCGCCTCGAGCAGCGTGCCGTCGACCTCGTTCGCTGCCCCGAGCAGCGAGGAGATCGCGGACGTGAGCGAATCGGGCTCAGGCATCGTCGTCCACCACGACCGCGACGCGGGGGCGACGGCGACGCGGCCACGTCAGCCCGACGATGCCCCTCGGCATCGCGGCGACGCACACGATGATCGTGAGGCCGAGCGCGAGCTGCCAGTGATCGGAGACCGTGCGGCCCACGAGCGCATCGGACGAGTAGAGCTCCTTCAGGAGCGTGAACGAGGCGGCGCCGACGACCGCGCCGCGCAGGTGTCCGAGGCCGCCGAGGATCAGCATCAGCAGCACGGTGCCCGACTCCTGCCACGCGAGCATCTCCGGGTTCACGTAGCCGTCGCGCACCGCGATCAGGAAGCCGGCGAGGCCCGCGATCGCGCCGGCGATGACGAAGGCCGCG
>JASLGD010000334.1 GCA_030150305.1 Caldimonas sp.
TTCTTCAACCCCGGCGGCGGCGGCGACCCGGTGATGTACCAGCACATCTTCTGGTTCTTCGGCCACCCCGAGGTCTACATCATGATCCTGCCGGCGTTCGGGATCATCAGCGCGATCATCCCGGCGTTCGCCCGCAAGCGCCTGTTCGGCTACACGTCGATGGTGTACGCGACGGCGTCGATCGCGATCCTCTCGTTCATTGTCTGGGCGCACCACATGTTCACGACCGGCATGCCGGTCACCGGCCAGCTCTTCTTCATGTACGCGACGATGCTGATCGCGGTGCCGACCGGCGTGAAGGTGTTCAACTGGATCGCGACGATGTGGCGCGGCTCGATGACCTTCGAGACGCCGATGCTCTGGGCGGTCGGCTTCATCTTCGTCTTCACGATGGGCGGCTTCACCGGCCTCATCCTCGCGATGGCACCGATCGACATCCAGCTGCAGGACACCTATTACGTCGTCGCGCACTTCCACTACGTGCTCGTCGCGGGCTCGCTCTTCGCGATGTTCGGCGGCGTCTACTACTGGGGCCCGAAGTGGACGGGCGTGATGTACCGCGAGTCGGCCGGCAAGTTCCACTTCTGGACGTCGCTGATCTTCTTCAACGTCACCTTCTTTCCGATGCACTTCCTCGGGCTGGCCGGCATGCCGCGCCGCTACGCCGACTACCCGATGCAGTTCACCGACTTCAACATGGTCGCGTCGATCGGCGCGTTCGGCTTCGGCCTGTCGCAGGTCTACTTCCTGTTCGCGGTCGTGCTGCCGATGATCCGCGGCAAGGGCGCGCCGGCGCCGCAGCAGCCGTGGGAAGGCGCCGAGGGTCTCGAGTGGGAGGTGCCGTCGCCGGCGCCGTTCCACACCTTCGAGACGCCGCCGCAGCTGAACGCCGCAGGCACCAAGATCATCGGCGTCGCGCCGGGCGCGGCGGCGGCGCACTGAGCGGAGCGGACCGACGTGGCCGATGACCGCCGAAGCAGGGCGAACGTGCGCCTGGCGCTGATCCTGGCGTCGGTCGCGCTCGTGTTCTTCATCGGCTTCGTCGCCAAGATCGCGTTGCTCGGCTGACCGCGATGAAGCGCATCCCGCTCGCGAGCCTCGTCGCCGACAACCGGCGCATGGTCACCAAGCTCGTCGTCGTCGTCGTGATGATGTTCGCGTTCGGCTACGCGCTGGTGCCGGTGTACCGCACGATCTGCGAGGCGCTCGGCGTCAACATCATCGCGCGCGGCGAGCAGCAGGGGGTCAGCGACGCGCCGTCGAGCACGCAGGTCGACCTCTCGCGCACCGTGACCGTCGAGTTCGACGCCAACGCGCGCGGGCCGTGGGACTTCAAGCCCGAGACGCCGCGGATCGACGTCCACCCCGGCGAAGTCGTGACGGTGATGTACGAGTTCCGCAACCGCCAGGAGCGGACGATGGCGGCGCAGGCGTTCCCGAGCTACGCGCCGGCGACGGCGGCGCCGCACTTCCGCAAGCTCGAGTGCTTCTGCTTCACCCAGCACGTGCTGAAGCCCGGCGAGTCGAAGCGCTGGCCGGTCGTCTTCGTGATCGACCGCCGGCTGCCGAAGGACGTGCGGACGATCACCCTGTCGTACACCTTCTTCGAGGTCGGCAGCCAGATTCCCGTCGAGCCGGCGCGCTCCGCCGGGACGTCGACGCTCGCGCCCGGAGCGAAGGCATCGTGAACGATGGCAACGGCGGCGCTGTCGGCGACGGCAACGGCAACGGCGAGCGTCGCGAGCGGCGGCGGCCGGCGTCGCTCAAGCGGACGCTGCTCGCGGTGCTGTGGTCGTTCTTCGGCGTGCGCAAGTCGAAGGACCTCGAGCGCGATGTGAGCGAGCTCAATCCGCTGCACGTCGTCATCGCCGGCGTCATCGTCGCGGCGGTGTTCGTGGGCGTGCTGTTCGCGCTCGTGCAGTGGGTGATCAGGAGCGGCGTCGCTGCATGAGCGGGCCGGGACGAATTCTGAATTGGCAGGAGAGCATCACATGTCGGCAGTGACCCCGGCGGGCGGACAGCCCTACTACTTCGTTCCCGCGCCCTCGCGCCATCCGGCGTCGGCGGCAGCCGGGCTGCTGCTCGTCATCTTCGGCGCGAGCCAGTGGGTCAACGGCGCGTCGTGGGGCATGTGGGTCTGTCTCGCCGGCCTCGTCGTCTGGGCGTTCGTCCTGCAGCAGTGGTTCCGGCAGGCGATCGGCGAGAGCGAAGGCGGCTTCTACGGCAAGCGGATCGACACCTCGTTTCGCTGGAGCATGAGCTGGTTCATCTTCTCCGAGGTGATGTTCTTCGGCGCGTTTTTCGGCGCGCTGTACTGGGCGCGGCTGCACTCGGTTCCCGATCTCGGCAGCCTCGACAACGCGATCCTGTGGCCCGACTTCAAGGCGGTGTGGCCGAGCGCGGCTCCGGGGTACACCGCGTCGCCGGCGGGGACGATCGATCCGTTCGTCACGATGGGCCCGTGGCCGATCCCGACGCTCAACACCGCGCTCCTGCTGAGCTCGGGCGTGACGATCACGATCGCGCACCACGCGCTGATCGCCAACCACCGCGCCCGAGCGATCGTCTTCATGTGGATCACCGTGCTGCTCGGCCTGACGTTCCTCGGCTTCCAGGCCTTCGAGTACGGCCACGCGTACAGCGAGCTCAACCTCAAGCTCAGCTCGGGCATCTACGGCTCGACGTTCTTCATGCTGACCGGCTTCCACGGCTTCCACGTGTTCGTCGGCATGACGATGCTGACGTTCATCACGATCCGGCTCATGCGCGGCCACTTCACTCCCGAGCGCCACTTCGGTTTCGAGGGCGCGGCGTGGTACTGGCACTTCGTCGACGTCGTCTGGCTCGGCCTCTACATCGTCGTGTACTGGTTGTAGGGAGCCCCCACGCTCACTTCGTTCGCTGCCCCCCGAGGCGGCGCGGCCGGC
>JASLGD010000357.1 GCA_030150305.1 Caldimonas sp.
GTGTTTCTGTTTTGGGTTCTCGTGCCGCCCCGGCTTCTGGCCGGTGTTAGGCCTCGTTGCCGGGTTCGGGTGCGGCGGGGGCATCGGGCCCGGGTTGGGCATCGGCGCCGGGTTCGGCTGCGGCGATGGCATCGGGCCGGGGTTGGGCATCGGCGCCGGGTTCGGCTGCGGCGACGGCATCGGGCCGGGGTTGGGCATCGGCGCCGGGTTCGGCTGCGGCGACGGCATCGGGCCCGGGTTGGGCATCGGTGCCGGATTCGGCTGCGGCGATGGCATCGGAAACGGTCCTGGGACCGGTTCCGGCTCTGGGACGGGCAGCGGATCGGACGGCGTTGTCGCGAGCGGAACGAACGACCGCGTCCGTGTCGCGGACCCGGCTGCGTGCGACGCGACTGGCGGAGCGGCGACCGCGGCAATGGACGGGCGCGCGTCGAGGGCAGAAGGCGCGGCTGCAGCGTTGCTGGCGGGAGCCGCGAAGACGGCTGCCGCAGTCGAGCGAGGCGCGCTCGCAAGGCGCGCTGACGGAGCGCTGGCGGGGACCGCGGAGACAGCCGCGGCACTCGAGCGAGGAGCGCTCGCAATGCTCGCCGACGGAGCGCCGACGCCGAGCCGCGAGTTGTAACCCGTGGGCCAGCCACCTTCGAAGCTGCCGATCGGGCTCGGCTGGCGGTAGCCGCCGTCCGGCGGATCGAACGTGTTGTTGGTGACGTTCGGCAGAACCAACGGCGACGTCGGGGTTCCGTTGCCGCGGTTGATCGTCGGCCGTGACAGCGAGGGGCCGCTCCGCCCCGGGTCGTCGGCGGGCGCTTGCTGACCATCCCGTGTTCCCGGGTCGAGATCGGTCGTCCTGGAGTCCGGCGATGTGGGGGCTGGCGACGTCGACATCGCCGGCGTCGAACCCGCACCGGTGACTGCTTTGATGTCGTCCGCGGCCGACGCGCCGGGATCTAAGCCCCAGTCGCCAGCAGGAGGAGCGTCGGGCCCGCCCGGCGCGGAAGAGCCGCCGGCCGAAGTGGGGCCAAGGCCGCTTCCGGTGGAACCTTGACCGATGCGACCGTTCGATCCGCCGTCAGGATCGAAGCCGTCGACTGGATCGAAGCCGCTCTGTGGCGTGCTCCCTGGTTGCGGCGGAACGCCCGGTAAGGGAGGAAAACCTGGATCCGACACCTGGAACTCCGACGAGAGCGAGTCGCTGAGAACTTCTTCTAATTCGTCGCCCGTCGCGTAACGGTTACGCTGGGCGGTGAAAAATCACGGTTCAGGCTCTCGTGAAGCGCACCGGGAGCGTGCAACTTTAGGAGTTCTGACCTTTTTCTGTCTCTCAGTGACAACACTGAGTGACGCCAACGCGACACCCGGAGCACACTGCGCGCTGCCCTTCCAGAGGCCACCGTCGACGTGTCGGCAAGCTCGGCATGTCGTCCCGACGGCCCGAGCACTCGCCGCACGGCGTGTCCGCTCCGCCCAACATGACCAGCGACTCCGCCTTACCAGAACCTGACGGCGCGCCTGCGCCCGCCGCGATCCGTCACAGCGGCCTCGCGTGCCTCGCGTTGTTGCTCAAGTTCTTCAAGCAGCCGGTCGACCCCGAACGGCTGCTGCACGTGCACGGCGCCGGCAGCGGCGAGCTCGAACTGCTCGGGGTCGTTCGCGCGGCACGCGCCGAGAACCTGAAGGCGAGACAGCTCTCGAGCACGCCGGAGCGGCTGGCGCGCACGCCCCTGCCTGCGATCGCCGAGCTGAACGACGGCCGATTCGTCGTCCTGGCAGCAGCGACCGCCGAGAAGGTGCTCATCCAGGATCCGGCCGCGGGACGCCCGCAGGAGCTCTCGCTGCAGGCGTTCGCGGCGCGCTGGACGGGACGGCTCGTCCTCGTCGCGACACGGGCGCGCATCGCCGGCGAGGACCGCAGTTTCGACTTCACCTGGTTCATCCCCGCGGTGGTCAAGTACCGGAGGCTATTCGGCGAGGTGATCCTCGCGTCGTTCTTCCTCCAGGTCTTCGCGCTCGTCTCGCCGCTCTTCTTCCAGGTCGTCGTCGACAAGGTGCTCGTCCACCGGTCGCTCTCGACCCTCGACGTCGTCATGTTCGCGCTGATCGTCGTCGGCGTCTTCGAGGCGGTGCTCGGCGGCCTGCGCACGTACCTGTTCTCGCACACGACGAACCGGGTCGACGTCGAGCTCGGCGCTCGCCTGTTCCGCCACCTCGTGTCGCTGCCGCTCGCCTACTTCGAGGCGCGCCGCGTCGGCGACAGCGTCGCCCGCGTCCGCGAGCTCGAGAACATCCGCAATTTTCTCACCGGCTCGGCGGTGACGGTGGTGATCGACATCTTCTTCTCGATCGTCTTCATCGCCGTGATGTGGCTGTACAGCCCGCTGCTGACGCTGATCGTGCTCGGCTCGATCCCGTTCTACGTCGCGCTCTCGCTCACCGTCACGCCGGCGCTGCGCGAGCGGCTGAACGAGAAGTTCCGCCTCGGCGCCGAGAACCAGGCGTTCCTCGTCGAGTCGGTGACCGGCGTCGAGACGCTGAAGGCGATGGCGGTCGAGCCGCAGATGCAGCGGCGCTGGGAGGAGCAGCTCGCCGGCTACGTGAAGTCGGCGTTCCGCGCGTCGACGATGGCCAACGTCGCCAACCAGGGCGCGGCCCTCGTCAACAAGCTGACGCTCGCGATCACGCTCTGGGTCGGCGCGCGTCTGGCGATGGACGGCCAGCTCACCGTCGGCGAGCTGGTCGCCTTCAACATGCTCTCGGCGCGCGTCGCCGCGCCGATCCTGCGGCTCGCCCAGCTCTGGCAGGACTTCCAGCAGGTGCGCCTGTCGATCGACCGCACCGGCGACATCCTGAACACCGCGCCCGAGCCGACCGCGGCCGGCCAGGCGGCCCTGCCGCCGATCCGCGGCGACGTCCGGCTGGAGAACGTCACCTTCCGCTATCGGATCGACGCCCAGCCGGTGCTGCACAACGTCTCGCTGGAAATCCCCGCCGGGCAGATCATTGGCGTGGTCGGCTCTTCGGGGTCGGGCAAGAGCACCCTGGCCAAGCTGATCCAGCGGCTATACGCGCCGGAGGCGG
>JASLGD010000482.1 GCA_030150305.1 Caldimonas sp.
CTCTGCTGCGGGCTCCAGCGCACGGTGCGCACGCCGAGCGAGCGACGCGACGTTCGAGGCCGCGCCGACGGCGACGTTGCCCGGGCCGTTGCCGGCGCGCGGTACCGACGCGGCCAACGACTCCGGGCTCGACGAGGCCGACGCGGTCGACACCGTGCCGTACGCGCTGCCCGCCGAAGACAACGTCGTCGACGCCGCGATGCACGCGCGCCAGCGCGCGCACGCCGAGCGGCATCGCAAGCTCGCCCGCCAGCGTGCCGCCGAGCAGCGCTGCGAGCGCCAGTACGCCGAAGCGGCGCGGACGTGCCGGCACACGCTCGAGCTCGTGCGCAGCAAGCCCGCCGAGGCGCGCGCCCAGGCCGAGGCGCTGTCGCGCGCGATCGTCGACAAGATGGTCGGCGAGCAGGACCTGTGCGTCCGCATGCTCGTCGACGGCGCCGGCGACAAGGCGTCGATGCACGCGATGAATGTCGCCGTGATCTCGCTGCTCATGGGCCGCTGCTTCGGCTTCATCGACGAGGAGATGCAGGACCTCGGCGTCGGCGCGCTGCTCCACGACGTCGGCAAGGAGGAACTGCCGGTGCGCCTGCGCCACCGCGACGACAGCTTCTCGGCCAACGAGGTGCGCGTCTACCAGGAGCACGTCGAGGCGGGCATCGTGCAGGCCAAGCGGATGGGACTGTCGGCGGGCGCGACGGCGGTGATCGCGCAGCACCACGAGCACGCCGACGGCAGCGGCTTTCCGGAGCAGCTCAACAGCGACCGGATGACGATGGCGGCGCGCATCGTCGCGCTCGTCAACCGCTACGACAACCTTTGCAACCCGCACGTCCTGTCGCGCGCGCTGACGCCGCACGAGTCGCTGTCGCTTCTGTTCGCGCAGGGGCGCAGCAAGTTCGACACCTCGATCCTCGGCTCGTTCATCAAGATGATGGGCGTCTATCCGCCGGGCTCGATGGTGCAGCTCACCGACGACCGCTACGCGCTCGTCGTCGCCGTCAACTCGACGCGGCCGCTGAAGCCGAGCGTCCTCGTCCACGACGCCGCGACGCCGCGCGAGGAGGCGCTCGTGCTCGACCTCGAGAGCGCGGTCGGGCTCGGCATCCGGCGCAGCGTCCGCACCCAGCAGGTGCCGCCGACGGCGATCGACTACCTGCAGCCGACGACGCGGGTGACGTACTACTTCGAGCCGGCGCGGGCGACTGCCGGCGCCGACGACGACGACGAATGAACAACCCGCTGCCGGTCGATCCGTTCAGCGTCGCCGAGGCGGCGCGCCGGACCTGGCCGGCGCTGATCGAATCGCTGCTCGAGGCGGTGTGCCTCGTCGAGCCCGAGGGCCTGCGCGTCGTCGCCGCCAACGGCGCCGCCGGGCGGCTGTTCGGCGTCGCGCCGGCCGACCTCGTCGGCCGCGACATGCGGGCGACGGCGTCGACGCCGGAGGACGAGGCCTTCTGGGAGCGCGTCTCCGGCAAGCGCGGCGCGGCGCAGCTGCTCTCCGAATCGTTCGTCGCGCGTGCCGACGGCGTCGCGGTGCCGGTCCTGCGGCGGGTGAGCCGGATCGAGCCGGCGCCGGGCAACGCGCTTTGGGTCGTCGCCTACACGGACCGCAGCGAATCGGTCCGTGCCGAGTCGGCGCTCGCGGCGACGGTCGCCGAGCTCGCGGCGACGCTCGAGTCGATGACCGACGCCGTCCTCGTCGTCGACCTCGCCGGCCGCATCCGCAACTTCAACCGGCGCTTCGCTGCGCTCTGGGAGCTGCCCGAAGAGATGCTCGTGCTGCGCGCCGACGACGCAGTGTTCGACTGGCTGCGCAGCCGCGTCGAAAGCCCGGCGGAATACGAGCGGCGGCTGGCCGAGATCGATCGCGATCCGGCGCTGCGCGCGACCGACACGCTGCGCCTGCGCTCGGGCGCTCTGCTCGAGCGGACGACGCTGCCGCAGCTCGCCCGCGGCCGGCCGATCGGCCGTGTGTTCGCATACCGGATCGCCGCAGCGGGCGCTTGCTGACGGGCTCGCCGGCAGTCGCCGGCCGTCGCGCATCCGCGCATCCCCGGGGCCACGTCGGCGGCTCGACCTCGCTACAGTGGCGGAATTCACGACTTCTCGGAATTCCCGCCATGTCCGCGATCGCCGTCGCCCTCGAGGAGCGCCTCGGTTCCCTGAGCCTGCCCATCGCCGTCGTCCTCCCCGGCGGGCGCAGGATCGGGCGTCAGGACGCCAGCGTCACGCTCAGGCTGAAGGAGCTGGCGCCGCTCGCGCATCTGGCCACCGGACAGGTCGGCAAGGTCGGGGAGGACTACGTCGAGGGGCGGGTCGACTTCGAAGGCAACGTGCGCGAGCTGATGGCCGCGGCCGCAGCGCTGATGCGCAGCGACCCGACGCAGCCGCAAGCCGCACCGGCGCCGGTCGGCTGGCTGCGCCGGGCGACCCGAATGGCGCGCTCGCGCCTGCACCACCGCCCCGAGCGCGACGCCGCGCAGATCCAGTTCCACTACGACGTCTCCGACGACTTCTACGCGCTCTGGCTCGACCCGCGTCGGGTCTACTCGTGCGCGTACTACCGCGACCCGGCGATGACGCTCGCGCAGGCGCAGGAAGCCAAGCTCGAGCACATCTGCGCCAAGCTGATGCTGCACGAGGGCGAGCGCTTCCTCGACATCGGCGCCGGCTGGGGCGGCCTGCTGCTGCACGCCGCCGAGCGCTACGGCGTCCGCGCGCACGGCATCACGCTCAGCAAGAACCAGCACGCGCACGTCAACAAGCTGATCGCCGAGCGCGGCCTCGGCGGCCGCGTTCGCATGGAGCTCGTCGACTACCGCCAGCTCGACGAGTCCGAGCCGTACGACAAGATCGCGTCGGTCGGAATGTTCGAGCACGTCGGCCGCGCGCAGCTGCCGGAGTACTTCGGCAAGATCCGACGCCTGCTCAAGCCGGGGGGCCTGCTGCTCAACCACGGCATCACCGCGGGCGGCACGCGCAACCACCAGCTCGGCTCGGGGCTCGGCGACTTCATCGACAAGTACATCTTCCCGGGCGGCGAGCTCGAGCACGTCTCGCACGTCCTCGAGGAGACCGCGGACGCCGGGCTCGAGGCGCTCGACATCGAGAACCTGCGTCCCCACTACGCGAAGACGCTCTGGGCGTGGAGCGACGCCCTCGAGGCGCAGCTCGATGCGGCGAGCAAGCTGACGAGCGACGCCGTGCTGCGCGCCTACCGGCTCTATCTCGCAGGCAGCGCAATGAGCTTCGAGCGCGGCTGGCTCTCGCTGCACCAGATGCTCTGCGCGCGCCGCACCGGCGACGTCGATTCTGGGCCGATGCGCGGCGCACAATCGTCGTATCCGTTCAACCGCGCCTACATGTACGCGCAGCGCTGACACGACCGACCGATTGCCGATGTACCGATTCAAGTCGAAGGCCGACGGCGACCTGATCATGATGGCGCCGGTCGGCGACCAGATCCTGCGCATCCTCGGTCGCGAGCCCGAGGCAAAGGGAATCATCGAGGTCGCCGCGCTGCCCGACGCGATCCGCGCGCTCGAGGAGGCGATCGCCGCCGCCGAGCTCGCGCGCCGCGACACCCGGCGCGTCGACAGCGACGACGAGCGCGCCGCCGAGGCGGTCGGCCTCGCCCAGCGCGCCTGGCCGATGCTCGAGATGATGCGCCGCTCGCTCGCCGAGCGCGCCGACATCGTCTGGGGCGTCTGAGCCGCATGGCCGCGCGCAACCACGTCCATCCGCAGCGAGGAAGAACATGAAGCTCTGGAGCGACAGCTGGCCGAACGGCGAGCGCATTCCGCAGAAGTACGCGTGCGGTCGGCTCGAAGGCGCGTCGGCGACTGCGTTCTCCGACAACGTCAATCCGCACTTCGGCTGGAGCGAGCTGCCGGCGGGGACGAAGTCGCTGGTCCTGATCTGCCACGACTTCGACGTGCCGAGCCGGGGCGACGACGTCAACCAGGCCGGCCGCGAGATTCCCGCCGACCTGCCGCGGGTCGACTTCTTCCACTGGCTGCTCGCCGACATCCCGGTCGCGACCGGCGCGATCCCCGAGGGCGCTTTCAGCAACGGCTTCACGCCGCGCGGCAAGGCGGGTCCGGCGGTCGCGGTGCCGGGCTTCAACGGTGCGCGCCAGGGCGTCAACGACTTCACCGGCTGGTTCGCCGGCAACGCCGATCTCGCCGGCGACTACTTCGGCTACGACGGCCCGTATCCGCCGTGGAACGATTCGCTCGTCCACCACTACGTCTTCACGCTCTATGCGCTCGCGGTCGCGCGCGCGCCGGTCGAGGGCCGCTTCAACGGCGCCGAGCTGCGTCGCGCGATCGACGGCCACGTCCTCGCCGAGGCGATGCACTCGGGGACGTACACGCTGAACCGCCGGCTGCGATGACGCGCCGCGGCCGCTGACGCGCATGGCCAACGACAGCCAAGCCGCGGGCGCCGACGTCACGCGGATCGTCGCCGTCCGCCACGGCGAGACGGTGTGGAACGCCGAGATGCGGATGCAGGGCCAGCTCGACACCGTGCTGAGCGCGCGCGGCGAGCGGCAGGCGCGGCGCACCGCGGCCGCGCTCGCCGACGAGGGGATCGAGGCGATCGTCTCGAGCGACCTCGTGCGCGCGTCGGCGACGGCCGCGGCGATCGCCGACGTCGTCGGCGTGCCGGTCACGACCGACACCGGGCTGCGCGAACGCGGCTTCGGCATCTTCCAGGGCTGGACGTACGCCGAGATCGACGCCCGCTGGCCCGACGCCGCGGCGCGCTGGCGCGACCACGATCCGACGTTCGCGCCCGAAGGCGGCGAGTCGCTCGTCGACTTCGACGTCCGTGCGGTCGCGGCGCTGACGCGGATCGCCGCAGCGGCGCGCGGCCGGACGATCGCGGTCGTCACCCACGGCGGCGTCCTCGACTGCCTCTACCGCGCCGCGACCGGGCTCGCGCTCGACGCGCCGCGCTCGTGGCAGCTCGGCAATGCGGCGATCAACCGCGTCCTCTTCACCGGCGAGCGCTTCACGCTCGTCGGCTGGAGCGACACCGCGCACCTCGAGGGCGGCACCCTCGACGATGCGAGCGAGGGCGACTGCCCGACGGTGCCGCGCGCCGCCGCATGAACGCCGCGCCGATCGCGCCCGGCACGCCGGTCGAGGCGGTCGACACGCCGGCGCTCGTGATCGACCTCGATGCGATGGAGAAGAACCTCGCGGCGATGGCGGCGTTCGCTCGCAACCATCGGGTGCGCCTGCGGCCGCACGCGAAGATGCACAAGAGCGCGACGATCGCGCGGCTGCAGATCGCGGCCGGCGCGGTCGGCGTCTGCGTGCAAAAGACGAGCGAGGCGGAAGCGCTCGCCGCCGCCGGCGTCGACGACGTCTACATCTCGAACGAGGTGATCGACGAGGCCAAGCTTTCGCGCGTCGCCGCGCTCGCGGCGCGCGTCCGCCTCGCGATCGCGGTCGACTCGCTGCTCGGCGTCGAGCGGCTCGCCGCTGCGATGGCGGGTACCGGCGCGGTGATCGACGTCTTCGTCGAGGTCGACGTCGGCCATGGCCGCTGCGGCATCGCGCCGGCAGCGGCGGGCGAGCTCGCGCAGCAGGTCGTCGCCCACGCGCCGCCCGAAGGCGGCCTGCGCTTCGCCGGGCTGCAGGCCTACCACGGCGCCGCCCAGCACGTCCGCAGCGTCGCCGAGCGCGAAGCGAAGGCGCAGCACGCGGCGGCGCAGGCGCGCGCGGCGCAGGCCGCGATCGGCGCGCTCGGCATCGCCTGCCCGCTCGTCACCGGCGCAGGGACCGGCACGTTCGCGTTCGACGTCGCGAGCGGCGTCTGGGGCGAGTTGCAGGCGGGCAGCTATCTTTTCATGGACCGCGACTACGCCGACAACGACGTCGCCGTCGCGGCGCCGCGCTTCGAGCACGCGCTCTTCGTCAAGAGCCGCGTGGTCAGCCGCGGCGCGGCGCACGCCGTGGTCGACGCCGGCCACAAGTCGCACGCGCTCGACTCCGGTCCGCCGCGGCTGTGGCAGCGCGCCGGCGCATGGGCCAACGGCGGCGACGAGCACGGCATCGTGCGGCCGGCCGCCGGCCACGACGCGGCGAGCCTGCCGGCGCTCGGCGAGACCGTCTGGCTCGTCCCCGGGCACTGCGACCCGACGGTCAACCTGCACGACCGCTACGTCTGCGTGCGCGGCGGTCTCGCGGCGGGCGTGGTCGAAGCGGTGTGGCCGATCGAGGCGCGCGGCTGCGTCTCCTGAAGCGAGAGCCATGAACGACGACCAGCTGCCGCCGGCGCTGCTCGCGGCGCTCGCTGCGCGCGGCAACAGCCGCTCTTACCGCGCGCAGACGATCCTGCTCAACGAAGGCGATGCCGGCGGCTCGCTCTACATCGTCCTCAGCGGCAGGCTGCGCGTGTTCGCGAGCTCGCCCGAGGGACGCGACGTCATCCTGTCCGAGCACGGCCCCGGCGAGTACGTCGGCGAGCTCTCGCTCGAAGGGACGCCGCGCTCGGCGTCGGTGAAGGCGGTCGAGCCGACGACGTGCTGCGTCGTCGCCGCGGCGCAGCTGCCCGAGTTCCTCGCCAAGCATCCCGAGTTCGCGCTCCACCTGACGCAAAAGCTCACGCGCATGGTCCGCCGCCTCACCGAACAGGTGAAGAGCCTCGCGCTGCAGGACGTCTACGGCCGCATGGTGCGGCTGCTGATGGAGCTTTCCGAGCCGGTCGGCGACGAGCGCATCGTGCGCGAGAAGCTGACCCAGCAGGACATCGCCGACCGCGTCGGCTCGTCGCGCGAGATGGTCAACCGGGTGATGAAGGACCTCACGACCGGCGGCTACGTCGTCATCCGCGACGGCCGCCACGTCATCCAGAAGAAGCTGCCCGCTGCGCGCTGACGCGCGTCGCTCGGAGCAGCTCTTCGGAGACGAAGAACGACGCGAGCCGCGGCTTCAGCCCCGGGCCGCCGAACGGCGCCGGCTCGGCACGGAGCACCGCGCGGCCGTCGCCCGCGACCCACTCGAGGGTCTGCCGCTGGCGTCGAGCCGCAGCGCGTAGCTGCCGGTCACGCGACGCCGCCGAAGACGACGACGAAGAGCGAGGCGGCGGCGACGCAGAGCGTGGCGCTGACGAGTACGGCGGCGAGTTCATCGTGGAGGTGCTTCATGGCTGGTCCTCGGGGAAATCGGAAACGGCGTAGGAGACCCGTCATGGCCGGCAGTCTCGATGTCGTTGCCGCGCCGGGGGAGTGAGGAACGCTCGCGCCGCGAGTGCAGTTTTCACACACCCCGCGGCCGCCGGGCGCGCCGCGACGGCATGCGGGCAAATGCTCTCAGGACTAACCCGCGTTCTGCCGCGCAACGCGCGGGCGAAGCAGGCCGCGGTCCCTAGACTGCGCGTCCTGTTCGCTGAAGGCCGTTCAGCGCCATGAACGCCGTTTCCGCGTCTGCCGACATGCCATTCGCCGCCCACGTCCTGCCGTTCGCCCGCGAGCGCGCGTCCGCGCCGCCGCTCGTTCCTGCAGTCGCCCGCGCGCTGACGCTGCTCGACCGGCTGGCGCGCGGCCGCGAGCCGATGACGCTGGCGCGCCTGTCGAGCGAGCTCGAGCTGCCCAAGAGCAGCGTCCACGGGCTGTGCACGACGCTCGTCTCGTTCGGCTACCTGCGCCGCCAGGCCGACGGCACGTTCCTGATCGGGCCGCGGGTGATGGGGCTCGCCGAGGCATTCGTCGCCGGCACCGACGTCGCGCAGGAGTTCAACGCGCTCTGGGGCAGCGAGGGCCTGGTCCCCGAGGAGACGGTCGTCCTCTCGGTGCTGTCGGGCAACGACGCGCTCTACGTCGCGGTGCGCAACGGCGCGCGGCCGCTCGGGCTCGCGTTCAACGTCGGCATGCGCCTGCCCGCGTATCTCTCGGGCAGTGGCAAGGCGATGCTCGCGCAGCTGCCGCCGGACGAGGTGAGGCGGCGCTTCACCGGCCAGCTCTCGACGCGGCTGACGTCGAAGGGGCCGCGCGACCTCGACTCGCTCCTCAGCGAGCTGGCCTCGACGCGGCGGCGCGGCTGGAGCGTCGACGACGAAGGCGTGCGCGAAGGCGTCGCGTCGTTCGGCGCCCCGGTCTTCGATGCGTCGGGCCGCGCCGTCGCCGGCGTCGCCGTCTGCATCCACAAGGCGCAGCTCGGCGGCAGCCGCGGCGTCCGCCACCGCGAGGCCGCGCTCGATGTCGCGCGCCGGCTGACGCTGCGACTCGGCGGCGAGCCGCCGGCGCCGCCCATCGTGGCG
>JASLGD010000525.1 GCA_030150305.1 Caldimonas sp.
AACGCGCCTTCGACGACGGTCACCGGCGGGCGCGCGAGGACGGGATCGCGTCTCGTTGCCGCGGCGAGCGGCTGTTTCCGGCCGCGTGCCCGTCAGATAGGCTGCGCGACATGCAAGTGCGACCCCTCGCCGCGACGACGCAAGCCGGTCTCGCGGGGCGATGCTCGAGGCCGATCCAGGTTGATTCTGGTGTGGCCAGCGCTCGAGTACTTGCCGAGCTATACGGCGGCGTTGAAGCGCGGCTGGTCGCCTGACAACATCCGGGGCCTCGAGGCGACAGAGGAACAGCTTGCTGCCATCTCACAAGACCCGCGGGCGTTCCTCTCCTCGCTGGTGAATCGCACTCCGGGCGGCGAGTCCATCGCGTTGCCGGACGGCTCGAGATTTCCTCGACTGCCGGGTTATCGGCGATGGATGTGGGACGGCGAGTTCTGTGGCTCGATCGGATGTCGCTGGCAGCCGGGCACGAGCCAGCTGCCCGCACACATCCTTGGGCACATCGGCTTCGCCGTCGTTCCGTGGAAGCGGCGCTTGGCATACGCGACCGAAGCCTTGCGTTTGTTGCTGCCTGAAGCCAAGGCGGAGGGCCTCGCGTACATCGAGGTCACGGCCGATCCGGACAATGTCGCCTCGCGCCGCGTGGTGGAAGCCAACAACGGAGTGTTCGTCGAAGAGTTCTCACGTCTGCCGTCAACCGAGCGTCAGGTGCGCGTCGCGGATCACATCGGCCCATCCCGCGGTCTCCCTGCGGATCAATTGCGCGAGCTCGTCCGGATTCAGCCTGGGAGCCTCGTAGCCGAGTGTCCTGTAGCGCTCGACGACTTGCGGCGCGGCGAGCGCGTCGGCAATCTCGGCGGCGAGGCGATCGCGCGTCGCGCTCGACATCGAGGCGGGACCGAACAACCCTGCCCAGCCACTGACCTCGTATCCGCGAACGCTCGCCAACTCCGCAGTGGCGGGCACTCTCGGATAGAGCGCGTCGCGCGTCGGCGCGGCGATCGCCAGGAAGCGCAGCTTGCCGGCACGCTCGAACCCGCCCGCGCTCGCGATGCTTCCGAGCGCCCAGTCGACCTCGCCGGTCGCGACCGCGGCATAGAGCTGGCCGAAATCGCGGTAGGGCACGTGCGTCATCTCGATGCCCTGCATCGACTGCAGGCGCAGCGCGCCGAGGTGCCCCGGGCTGCCGACAAACCAGGATCCGTACGTCACGCGACGCGCCTTCGCGGCCGCAACGATGTCGTCGATGCTCTTGAGCGGGCTGTCGACTCCGACCACGACGAAGAAGAAGGTCCGCAGAATCATCGCCAGCGGAGCGAAGTCCTTCTGGACGTCGTAAGGCAGCTTCGCGAACGTGTGCGGGTGGGTCGTGACGTGGGTGTTGTCGAGCTCGAGGAGGTCGCGCCCATCGCTCGCCCCGTTCTTGAATGCCGCGACCGCGACGAACCCGTTGCCGCCGCTCTTGTTCTCGACGAGCACGGGCTCGCCGGTCGTTCTCGCCAGCTGGTCGGCGACGAGGCGCAGTGCGACGTCCGGCCCGCTTCCCGGCGGGAAGGGCGTCAGCAGCCGGGCGGGTCTGGAGGGCAGGCTCTGCGCAGCGGCTATCCGCCACCACGAGGGCGCGAGCGTTGCGAGACCGAGTGCGCCGAGGCGCTGGATCGTTGCACGGCGTGTTGTCATCGACAGCTCCCTTGCCGCTCCGGGTGCCGGGACGGCTGTTCGCGAAGAGCAGGCGACACGGCCGCCTGCGGGCCGAAGCCGTTCAGCGGTCGCCGACGGCGGAGAACTCCTCGATCCGCGGCTCGGCGCCCCACATGCAGAACGATTCGACGCTGGCCGCGAATCGACGCGGCTGGTACGTTCGTTCCTCCTCCGCGCTGATCATGCGCACCCCGCTCGAGTACTCGAAGATCATCGCGTCGGGTCCTTCGAAGTAGACGAAGACTGCGCCCGAGGTCGGGTGACGGCCCGGGCCGAAGACGATCGGCACCCCGCTGCGGCGCAGGAAATACCACGCGCGCATCACGTCGTCGATGCTCGCGACCTGGTGATTGACGTGCTGCACGCCGGCGTGCGCGGCAGGAAACAGCGCGATCCTGTGATGGACGTCGTCGGTCCGCAGCAGCGCGGCGTCGCCGATCCGGTCGCTCACCCTGGCGCCGAGGATCTCGGTCCAGAAGGTCTCGTCGCGAGCGGGATCGGTCGTGCACAGCCCGACGTGGCTGAGGCCGGCGAGCCCCGCGTCGCGGGTGGGAACGAACGGATGACGCACGGCGCGCTCGCGCAGCACGAGATCGATGCTGTTGCCTGTCGGGTCGCGGAAATTGAGGAATCGCGGGACGGCGCGGTGCTCGCACTCGTCGTCGGCGCCCCAGCGCGGCGCGATGCCGGCACGCCGCAGGAGAGCGGAGGCGGCATCGAGCTCGGCGGCGGTCCGCACCTCGAACCCGACCGTCTGCTCACGCGGATCGCCGGCGAAATAGACGAGCGTGTGGTCGCGCTGGTCGCTTCGGTACCAGAGCGCATCCGGTGCCTCGCGACACCGCTGCAGGCCGACCAGCTCGGTGACGAACCGGTCTGCGCCGTCGAGATCCCGGGTGCCGAGACGCACGTAGCAGACGTCTGCGAGATGGATCACGGTCGCTCCTTCGAGCACGAGCTGGCGAGTGCACTGTATTGGCCTTCGTTGTCATCAGTCCAATGACAACATAGGATTCGTGCTATGCGATCCGCGAATGACAAGCGCGACCCATCGGGATCGGGGCTCTCGCGGCGGCTCGACTTGCACCTCCTCGAGCTGTTCGAATGCGTGTATCGCACGCGCAACCTGACGGCTGCGGGAGTCCGCCTGGGCCTGTCCCAACCCGCGGTGAGCCGGGGCCTCGCTCGCTTGCGCGAGGCCTACGCCGATCCGCTGTTCGTGCGCCAGCAGCGCGGGGTCCAGCCGACTCCGCTAGCGGATCGGCTGGCGACGCCCTTGGCCGCGGCGCTCGGGATGGTGCGCGACACCGCCGAGCCGCTCACGTTCGACGCCTCGGCCGACCGGCGCCACCTGCGCATCGCGATGAGCGACATCGGCGAGCGATTCTTTCTGCCACGGCTGCAGGAGCGCCTCGCCAAGGCGGCTCCGGGCGTGACGCTCGAAGCGGTGTCGCAGACGATGCCCGAGTTGGCTGCGGGCCTCGCGAGCGGCGAGATCAACCTGGTCGCCGGGTTCCTTCCAGACCTCGGCAAGCAGGTGCATCAGCGCCGTCTCTTTCGCGAACGCTTCATCTACATCGTTCGTACCGGCCACCCGGCGGTACGAAAGACTCTCACGCGCGAGCAGTTGCGCGAATTGCCGCACGTGCTCGCGTGCCCGCCAGGCACTCCGCACGCGGCGGCCGTCGAGCGCGTGCTCGCCGGGCCGCGTGTGCGCGCCAGGATCGCGCTGCGCGTGCGCAGCTTTCTCTGCGTCGCGCCGATCGTCATCCAGACCGACCTGATCGCTGCGGTGCCGAGCAATCTGGCGAGCCTGCTTGCAGAGCACCTCGACATCCAGATCCTCGAGTCGCCGGTGCAGATTCCCGGCTTCGACGTGTCGCTGGCGTGGCATGACCGCTTCCATCGCGACCCGGCGATCGAATGGCTCCGCGATGTCTTCTTCGATCTCTTCCGTCCGGCCGCCACTGCGTAGATGAGCTTCGGTGGTGGCGATGCGCGCAATTGCCTCCGGAGCGCTCCCGCCCGGTCTTGCTAGGGCCAGAGCGCCTCGAGCAGCTGGGCCAGGCGCGCGCCTGCCTTCAAGAGTTGGGCTCGCTGAACCTCGACGCGGCTGGCGTTGTAGCCGGGCGGCAAGGTGCCTTGCCAGTGCCTGTGGATGTCCTCGGGCGCATACGTCACGTCGTCGAACGCAGGATGCTCGCCGGCGACGATCGTGTCGGTCGCCCACTTCGCCGGCCAGCCAGCGAAGGCGCCGGCGGTCAGCGGGGTCGCGCGTGCCTCATCGACCGCGGTCGTGCCGAGCTGGCTCGGCCCGAGCTCCTGCGGCACCTCGTCCCAGCTGTGATGCAGATTCGTGCCAGCGATCAGGATCGAGTTGCCGCCGACGGTTTCCGTCGCGACGTCGAGACCCTGTCGATCGGGGTCGACCGCCTGACCCTGGGCGGACAGGTAGATGGCGGTGACATGCAGCGGCTGGTGGATGTCGCCGACGTAGTGGGCGAGCAGCAGCAGCGCCTCCCGCTTGGTCGCGATCTGCACGTCGGCGGCAGCGGCCTTGTCCTGCAGGACGCCGATCGCCGCCGAGACGGCGCCGACGACATCGTGGCTGCTGGTGCCGACGGTGGCACCGTACTGCCCGCGCTGGATGGCCACGTCGGTGTAGTGAAACTGCTTGTGGCAGACCTCTTGATCGGGCCGCGGGCTGCAGTTGGTCCAGTTGCGCTTGACGAAGGCGACCATCCTGGCCTCTTCGGCCTTGGTCTCGAACGGCGCGCATTCCTTGTAAGTGCCGGCGCCACGATAGGCGAACTTGCCTTGCTTGTCGGGGCTCACGCCCTTGGCGCAGTCGGCCCAGAGCGCTGCGCGCTGCAAGGGCATGCCGCCGAGGATCTTCCTGACCTCTTTCTGCGCGTGGGTCCCCGCCAGGATGCCATCCGCCAGCTTGCCGACGGTCTGGTGCCCCTCCGGGCCCCACGCGGCCGCAGAAGCGCAGGCGAGGAGGCCCGCGACGGCAAGTGCTGCGAGTGCGACGGGACGTCCACGCATGACGATCCTCCCTGGCCTGTCCACGCGGCGCACGACAGCATCGCTGGCGCACGGCATCGATTCTGATGCTGCGCGCCAGCTCGGCATCCACCCTCGAGCGGATGCACCAGCAGATGCGACGCCTATGCAGGCCGAGCGGCCGGCCGCGTATTGACCATCGCGCACAGGGCGGCGGTCAGCAACGCCAGGCCGATGTGGAGCGCATAGACGACGTCGAAATCGCTGCGCTGCACGGAGGCGTGGCCGAGCAGCAGGACGATGATCGCGACGCCGATCACCGAGCCGATCTGTCGTGTCGCCTGGTTGACCGCGCTGCCGACCGCGTAGTGCTCCGCCGGCAGCTTGCTCACCGCCGCGGCCGAGAGCGACGGCATGACGAGGCCGACACTGGCCCCGCTCAGCAGCAGTCCGGGCAGCCATTGCAGGGCGTACGACGGCTCGGTGCCGGGAACGAGGAGGAACCAGAGCGCCGCGACGGCATAGAGCAGCGCCCCGCCGACGAGGAACGGCCGATGACCGAAGCGGCCGGCGAGACGGCCCGTCAGCACGGCGACCGGGATCACCGTGAGCGGGCCGGGTGCGATCGCGATGCCTGCGCGCGCCTGGCTGTAGTGCCAGACGTTTCCCATGTAAAAGAAGAAGGCGAAGAACATCATCGCGAAAGCGATGCCGAAGGTGAGGGTGGCCAGGTTCACCGCGCTGTAGGTGCGGTTGCGAAAGAGCGCCAGGTCGACCAGCGGCTCTGGCACGCTGCGCGCCCAGACGACGAACGCGACGAGCGCGATCGCTCCTGTGGCCGCCGTCGCGACGAGCTCGGTTCGCGTCCAGGACACCGCATTCGATTCGACGATCGTGAGCGCCATCGCACCGACGGCGACGACGAGCAAGGCCATGCCGACCACGTCGACGCGGCGGGGGTGGCTGCCTCGCTCCGATTCGCGCAGCAGCGACGCACCCCACCAGAGCGACAGCGCGCCGATCGGAAGGTTGATGAAGAAGGCCCATGGCCAGCCGAAGGTCTGCACGATGGAGGAGCCGAGGCTCGGTCCGACCGCCGCGGCGAAGCCGCCGACCGCGCCCCACAGGCTCACCGTCAGCGCACGCCGGGTTTGCGGAAACGCCGCCAGCACGATCGACAGCGATGCCGGCGTGAGAAGGGCCGCGCCGACGGCCTGCAGCGCGCGCGCGGCGATCAACCAGCCGACGCTGCCGGCGAGGCCGCACATCGCGGAGGCGGCGATGAAGACGGTGACGCCCGAGAGGAAGACGCGCTTGCGGCCGTGCGCGTCAGCGAGCCCGCCGGCAGGAATCAGCGTCGCCGCATAGACGACCGTGTAGGCGTTGAGCACCCACGACATGTCGGCCGCGCTCGCGCCGGGGAAGGCGGCGCGCAGCGCGCTGAACGCCGCGTACAGCATCGTCCCGTCGAGCGAGACGAGGAACGTCGCGACGCTCGCGATCCAGAACACGGGCCACGGCGAGACAGCGCGGTGCGGCCGGGCCGCCGCCGCCGAGGTTGCAACCAACGTCGAACGAAGCATGGGGGACTCCGGTGTCGTGATGACGATCGGCGCGCGCATCAGGCCGCCTGCGGCAGGTAGCTCGGGCGCGCGGCGGTGAGGCCCTGCTTGACGAGGCGCGTGCGCTCGTCGGCGAGCACTTCGTCGAGCCCCGCCTCGAGGCCGTCCAGCGCGCGCTCGACGATGTCCTCCGGGCTCGACTTCGGACCTTCGAGCGCACGGACGAGGTCGGTGTCGACGAACGCCATGTGCAGCGCCAGCACGTGGGTGCGCTGCCCGGCGAGCTCGTGGCGCAGCGCGTTGGTCAGCGACCACGCCGCCGACTTGCTCGCGGCATACGGTGCGAGCACGCCGCCGTTGATCCAGGTGACGACCGAGAGCACGTTGAGCAAAGCGCCGCCGCCGTTGGCGGCGAGCACGGGCGCGAACGCCCGGCTCATGCGCAGCATGCCGAAGAAATTGGTCTCCAGGTGCCGTCGCGCGCTCTCTTCGCCGTCGGCGGCGAGAAAGCCGCCGACCGCGCCGATGCCGGCGTTGTTGACGACGAGCGTCACGTCGCTCGCGCGCGCCGCCGCCGCCGCGATCTCATCGGGCTTGGTGACGTCGAGCCGGAGCGCCTCGACGCCGGGCTGGGTGACCGTCGCCGGGTCGCGCGCGCCGGCGTACACCTTGCGCGCCCCGCGTGCGAGCAGCGCCCGCGTGAACGCCAGGCCGATGCCGCGGTTGGCGCCGGTGACGAGGGCGACGGCGTTCTCGATCTTCATGGAGGGGTTCCCTTCGATTGGTGGAGAGATGTACATATGACGGACGTCATATTCGAGCGCGAAGGCCGTGGAGGCGGCGGGCGATGAAGGATCAAGCGGGCGCCGAGGCGCCCGCCGTGTCGTATTGCTGCAGGAGGGCTCTGCGTGCGCGCGCGAGGACGCCGCGTCCGTCGGCTTCGGACCCGACCGCGCGCGCGAGTTGCAGCGTGCCGACGAGGGTGCCGGCGACGACGCTCGCCGCCGCCCGGTGCTGGTGGGGCAAAGCCTCTCTCACGGCCGCAACGAGGCGGCGCACTCGCTCGGCAGACGCCTCGCGCACGGCGTCGGACTGCCGCGGCATGTCGCTCCCGAGCGCGGCGACCGGGCAGCCGGACTCGGGCGACGCGAGGTGCGCGTCGGAGAGATAGGCGTCGACGAACGCCCGAAATGCGCTGACCCTGGCTGCTGCGCGCCGCTCGGCGGCGCGGGTAAGCGTCTCCTCGGTGGTGCGGCCGGCGCGTTCGAGCGCTTCGACGAGCAACGCGTCGCGCGAATCGAAGTGGGCATAGAAGCCGCCGTGCGTGAGACCGGCCTCGTGCATCACGTCGGCAACGCCGACCCCCGCGTAGCCGTGCCGCCGAAGCGCGCGCGCGGCGACGTCGACGATGCGCTCGTGGGTCTCCTGCTTGCGCGAGTTCGGTGTGCGGGCCATCGCGGGGCACATTATATGACAACCCTCATATTCAATAAGCGGCCGCATGTCAAAGCGCTGCTTCACGCGAGCGGGCAGCGAGGAGAGCCGCCGCTGCGAGCGCCAGAACCGCAGCTGCGAACTCCTGTGCCGTCGAGGTGATGTCGTTGGTGGCCGCGAAGCGAGCGCCCGCGAGGATGGCCGGCAACCCCATGGCCAGGTACGAGAGCACGAACAGCAACGACAGCACGCCGGCACGATCGGTCGGCGTGGCGGCCGCGACCACCGTTCGGATCGCGCCCTGGAAAGCCGTGCCGAACCCGACCCCCGCGACCGCCGTTCCGATCAGGAAGACGACCAGCGATTCGAGCGAGAGCGCCGCGAGCACGACCGCAACGCCGGCGAGCAGCGCCGAAGCGCCGACGTGCAGCAACTGCTCGGGTTCGCGCGTTCGCAGCGCGAGCACCGCTGCGGCTCCGCTTCCCGCCATCACGAAGAGCGCC
>JASLGD010000342.1 GCA_030150305.1 Caldimonas sp.
AGGCAGCCTCGCCGCTCATGTGCGCCATCGTCGGCCGCGCGGGTGACCCGGCGACGTCTCGTCGATGAAGGTTTCGTGACCGCGGTGCGCCAACGCAGCGGGAGGCGCGGTGCTGGCAGGCGTGCAGGAGCGCGCCCGCCGTCGGCACCGCGCATCCGGCTGCGTTGGCGCACCGCGGTCACGAAACGTTCATCGACGAGACGTCGCCGGGTCACCCGCGAGGCCGACGATGGCGCACATGAGCGGCGAGGCTGCCTTTCGCGCCTGGATGGACTCGGTCGGCCCGGCGACGCCGTTGCCGCTCGACGGCGACGACCGTCTCCTCCGGCGCTATCGCACGCTCTGGATCTCCGACGTCCACCTCGGCACGCCCGGGTGCCAGGCCGACGCCCTGCTCGACTTCCTGCGCAGCACCGAGTCGCAGACGCTCTTTCTCGTCGGCGACATCGTCGACGGCTGGCAGCCGCGCCGCAGCTGGTATTGGCCGCAGGCGCACAACGACATCGTCCAGAAGCTGCTGCGCAAGGCCCGCAAGGGAACGCGCGTCATCTTCATTCCGGGCAACCACGACGAGTTCGCCCGCCGCTATCTCGGCCACGACTTCGGCGGGATCGAGGTCGCCGCGGACTGGCTGCATGTGACCGCCGACGGGCGCCGCCTCTGGATCACGCACGGCGACCTCTACGACGGCGTCATCCAGTGCGCGCGCTGGCTCGCGCACGTCGGCGATCGGCTCTACGAGCTGCTGCTGAAGCTGAGTCGACGGCTCAACTCGATCCGCGCGCGCATGGGCCTGCCGTACTGGTCGCTCTCTCGTTACCTCAAGCTCAAGGTCAAGCGTGCGGTGAGCTACGTCGGCGAGTTCGAGGCCGTGCTCGCGCGGGAGGCGCGCAAGCGCGGCGCGCACGGCGTCGTCTGCGGCCACATCCACCACGCCGAGCTGCGCGAGCTCGACGGCATCGTCTATGCCAACGACGGTGACTGGGTGGAGAGCCTGACCGCGCTCGCCGAGCACGCCGATGGCCGGCTCGAGCTGATCGACTGGTCGGCCGTGCGTGGCGGGCGCCTCGCCGGCAGCGCGGTGGTGCATCGCGACGAGGAGCCGGCCGGCGCATGAAGATCGCCATCGTCACCGACGCCTGGGCTCCGCAGCGCAATGGCGTCGTCACCGTCCTCGTCGACCTGCGCTCGCGACTGCGGGCGATGGGACACGAGGTGGTCGTGATCGAGCCGTCCGCGTTTCGCACGATCCGCTGCCCCGGATACGGCGAGATCGAGCTCGCATGGAGAGCGTCGCCTCGGATGCGACGGCTGCTCGAGCGAACCCGCGCCGAGGCCATCCACATCGCGACCGAAGGTCCGCTCGGCCTCGCGGCACGCGCGCACTGCCGGGCCGCGGGCGTTCCGTTCACGACTGCGTTCCACAGCCGGTTTCCCGATTTCCTGCACGCCGCGACCGGCATCCCCGCGCGCTGGGGCTACGCCGCACTGCGGCGCTTTCACGCACCGTCGAGCGGAGTCATGGTGCCTTCTGCAAGCACGTACGGGCTGCTCGCCGGCCACGGCTTCGCCAACCTGCGGCGCTGGTCGCACGGCATCGACCTCGAGCTCTTCCGACCGCGCCCGGTGCCGGCGCGGTCGCGCCGCCCGGTCTTCCTCTTCGTCGGCAGGATCTCGATCGAGAAGAACCTGGAGGCATTCCTCCGGCTCGACCTGCCCGGCTCCAAGGTCGTCTGCGGCGGCGGCCCGCTCCTCGGTCCGTTGCGCACCCGCTACCGGCACGTCCACTGGACGGGTCCGCTGCCACGGCACGCTCTCGTCGACCACTACGCCAGCGCCGACGTGTTCGTGTACCCGAGCCGCACCGACACGTTCGGCCTCGTCATGCTCGAAGCGCTCGCATGCGGAACTCCGGTCGCCGCGTACCCGGTCGCCGGCCCGCTCGACGTCGTCGGAACGTCCGACGGCGGCGTCCTCGACGAGGATCTGCGCAGCGCCGCTCTGCGGGCGCTCGCCATTCCACGCGAGCGGGCGCGCGCCCGTGCGATGGCATTCGACTGGGACGATGTCGCCCGTCAGTTCGTCGCGAACCTCGCGCCGATCGAAGGCGGTGTCACACAGCACCGCCCGGCTGTCACGGCAGCGTCATCGAACCGTCGCAAGCTGGAAGCGAAGGCGGCTCCTTGGACGGCACCCGATCGAGCTACGGAGCGGACTCCGCAGGTCTGATCTGCGGCTATCTGCTCGACCCGGTCGGCAACCGCGAGATCGACAGCAGCGAGGCCGCCGCGTGGCTGGCGAGCGAGCGCTCGGGCGAGCGCGCGCGGCAGGCGTCGACCTTCTGCTGGCTGCACTTCAACCTCGCGCACACCGCCGCGCTGCCGTGGCTCGGCGAGCACGCCGAGCTGCCGGCGGAGTTCTTCGAGCTCGTGAGGGAAGGTCCGCATTCGACGCGCATCGAGCGCACCGAGCAGGCGCTCGTCGCGGTGGTGAACGACGCCCACTTCGACTTCAGCTTCGAGCCCGCCGACATCTCGACGCTGTGGATCAGCGTCGAGCGCCACCTCGTCGTGACGGCGCGGCGACAGCCGCTGCGATCGGTCGACAGGCTGCGCGAATCGGTCAAGGCCGGCCAGCCGCTGCGCTCGGCTGCGGAGCTTCTCGAGCACCTGCTGCGCGCGCAGGCCGACGTCCTCGTCGACATCGTCCGCGGCGCGACCGATCGGGTCGATGCCATCGAGGACCAGCTGCTGACGAGAAGGCTCGAGCACCGTCGCGCCCGCCTCGGCGCGCTACGGCTGCTCCTCGTTCGCCTGCAGCGGCTGCTCGCTCCCGAGCCGGCGGCGCTGTTCCGCCTGCTGCAGCATCCGCCCCGCTGGTTCGCCGACACGGACGTCCAGGGCTTGCGGCAGGCCAACGAGGAGTTCTCGCTCGTCCTGCGGGACATGTCGACCCTCGAGGAACGCATCAAGCTGCTGAAGGAGGAGATCACCGCGGAGGTCGGCGAGAGCAACAACCGCAGCCTCTTCGTGCTGACGATGGTGACCGTGCTCGCGCTGCCGATCAACATCCTTGCCGGGCTGTTCGGCATGAACGTCGGCGGCGTGCCGCTCAGCCAGCATCCGCACGGGTTCTGGATCATCGTCGTGATCGTCGTGACCTTCACCGCGCTCGCCGCCTGGCTGACGTTGCGCAGGCACGATCAGCGCTGACGCCGCGCGCCGAGATACCGTATATATGGTATACCTCGTTTCCGGGAACGAGGATGCGCAGCGACGGTCGCCGACGACGCGGGCCCGTGAGACAGGAGGCTCCATGCCGACGGCCCGCACAGCATCTCCCGTCACGCTGACCGCGTTCGGAGCGCTCATGGACCCCGACTACGTTCGCCAGGTGACGAGCGATCCCTGCGCCGCAAAGGCGGCGGCGCAGCAGTCCGAGCGCGGGGCGCCAGCTGCGTCTTCGGCCTGGACCCGCTGGTGGTCCAGCTGCGCAGTCGAGCTTCAGCGAACGCGCGAGAAAACGATCCGTTCGATGAGGTTCTGACCGCCGCCGGCGCGGACGTGCTCCCGCACGATCCTGACAAGACCGCGGTCGGCCATCTCTTTCAGCTCGCGCGCTGCGCTGTCGTAGACGTAGGGGTTCTCGAGTCCGGTTCCGGCCGGATCAAGCTCGGTCCATTCGCCGGGCTGCGAGTCGAGATAGATCGCTTGGACGACACTGGCCATGCGGAGCTCCTCTTGGCTCTGGAGACGACAGGCGCGCATGCTAGTGGCAGTCGGCGACCAGGAACTTACGCTTGTCTTGATCGCGGGTAGGCGGTCCCTCTCTTGCCCACAGGGCGAGTGGACAACCCTGTGTACAAGCTCGGCTGGCGCGAGTGGACACTTTCGCCTCGCTGACGCGTTCACGCCAGATCGCGATCGCGTGACACGATGCGTCGCGCCGACGCGACGAAGATTCGCATTGCGGCAAGACCGTGCGGCGGCTGGGGACTCACGACCGCGCCGAGGCGCCGTGCCGTCGCGGCGAGAGCGAGTGCCATCGACCATCGCGCCCATTCGCGCGACGTCGTCCCGCACGAGCGGCGTTCACGGCTTGCGGGGACAACCCTGTGCACAAGCGTGCTCGGCGCGCGACGGAGCGAGCAACGGCGGGGCTCGCGCTGGGTTGCCCGGCAACGGAGCAACGTATCATCGGCGGCATCGTTACTTCGCAAACGTATAAATCTTATGGCTGATTGCACGACAGTCGACGGTCGGTGCCATGGTCGCTAGGTCGAGCGACGCGCGCGCGGCGAAGGGTCCTGTGCCGACCGCGCGCTCCCGGCGCCAGCCGGCAGCAACGCAGCACAGCAAGGCCAGTCCGAAGCATGTGCGGGCGCCGGCTCCCGCCGCGCCCGCGGCCGAATCGCTCGAATCCACCGTGCGCGCGAAGCTGGTGCGCGACAGCTTCACGATGCCGAAGTCTGAGTACGCGATGCTCGCCGAGTTGAAGCTGCGAGCGGCCAAGCTCGGCCGACCGATCAAGAAGGGCGAGCTCCTGCGCGCTGGCGTCGCCGCCCTGCGATCGATGCTGGACCGGCCCTTTCTTGCCGCGCTCGAGGGCGTGCCGACGTTGAAGCCGGGACGGCCCAAGGGGACCAAGAACGCGGCCAAGGACGCGCAGCGGCCGCGCGGCAAGAAGCACCGCAAGTCGTCCTAGACGCGACCGCCCGCGGCGCTGCCGCGTCGCCGTCGCTCAGGGCGCCGGCACCGCCGTGCGGTTGCCGGGGACGATCTGCGCCTGATACGAGAACACCTCGCGGCTCTTGGGATCGACCGTCACGCGCAACCAGTGCACGTCGTTGTTGCCGTTGCCCTGGTTGTCGCCGAAGGTCTCGACGCGCGTGAAGTTCTCGAGCCTGCGGCCTTGCGCGTCGAGGAACGGCTTGTCGATGCGGTGGTAGTGCGAGTCGCCGTGCACGTAGGCGACCGGCTTCTTCCACGCGATCACTTCGTTGCGCAACGCGACGAGGTAGTCCTTGAAGCCGTCGGGCGCGCCGTCGGTCTCGGCGAGCGTCTTCGGGTCGCGCAGCGGCGCGCGCGTGCCGTCGCTCAGGTCCCATCCGGGATCGGCCTGGGTGACGATCATCACCGCGACTGACTCGCGCGCCGCGGCGACGCGGAACGACTCCTGCAGCCAGGCGATGTTCGCGGCATTGCGCGCGGCCCACTCCGCGGGGTCGGGGTTGGTGTCGCACAGGTTGTTGCACGAGCCCTGCACGTTCATGGTGACGTAGGTGACCCGGCCGACCGTCCAGCGCCGGTTCTCGACGCACGCCGTCGCCTGACCTGCGGCGTCGAGGCAAAGCGCCGCCGCCTGCACGTCCTGGCGGAGCTTCGTCTGGCCGAGCGAGAACGGCGTCGAGAAGAAGACCTGGCGCTCGTGGTCGAGCCGCTCGCGCGAGTTGAAGCCGCCGTTCGACGGCCGATCGCAGTCGGTCCAGTCGTTGTCGCCGGTCGTGAACATCGCCGGCGCGCGCAGCGCGTTGAAATAGCCGAGCGCCTGCACGTAGAGCGCGTCGCTGCACGTCGTCGGCGTCGCCGAGCCCGGCGTGCCATTGCCGGCTTTCAGGTCGCCGTCGTGGACGGTGAAGGCGAGCCGCTGCCGGTTCATGTCGGCGATCAGATTGGGCACGCCGACCTGCGCCTGCAGGTCGGAATACGGCAGGTCGCCCCAGAGGCCGATGTCGTAAGCGGCGTTGCGATCGTCGTCGCGATCGCCGTCGGCAAACGCCGCGACCGAGCCGAGCGACAACAGGACAGCGGCGGCGATCGCGCCGCGAAGATGAAAGCGGTGTTGATGCATGAGTTCGTTCCGAAGCCGTGAAGGGTTTGCTGCACTGCGGACAGCGCTGCGCAGGTTACGAACCGATCTTGACGAGCGCGTGAATACGTCGGGTCGCGCTTCGGCGTGGACGCGTTCATCCAGAGGGCGGATGCTCGCCGAGGATCGCGGGAGCTGCCGCTGACAACGTGGCAAGCCAGCGCGTTCGCGCCTTCGACGCCGGCCGGCGATTCGCCGCGGCGACAAGCACGCACCTCTGCCACTATCCTCGCGCCGTGGGTCGCATCGCCATCGCCGCCGCCATGCAGGAGGAGATCGGCGCGCTGCTCGCGGCGATGACGGACGAAGAGCCGGTCGTCCTCGCCGGGCGCCAGTTCTGGGTCGGTCATCTCGACGGCCACGACGTCGTCGCAGTGCTGTCGCGCGTCGGCAAGGTGGCCGCGGCGATGACGGCGACCCTGCTCGTCCACGAGTTCGGCGCCGAGCGGGCGATCTTCACGGGAACCGCCGGCGGGCTGCGTGCCGCCGTCCGGGTCGGCGACGTCGTCGTCGCCAGCGCCTTGCTGCAGCACGACATGGACGCGTCGCCGCTCTTCCCGCGTCACGAAGTGCCGCTCTACGGCACCGACCGCTTCCACGCCGACAAGGCGCTCTCCGCCGCGCTTGCCGACGCAGCGCGCGCCATGTTCGCCGACGCTGACGCCGGCACGGACGACGACGACGCGGACCTCGTCCTCGACGCTGCCGAGCTACGCGCCTTCGGCATCGCCACGCCACGGGTCCACGCTGGCATGGTCGTCAGCGGCGATCGCTTCGTTGCCAGCGCGAGCGAAGCGGCCGCGCTGCGCCAGCGGCTGCCCGATGCGCTCGCGGTCGAGATGGAAGGCGCGGCGCTGGCACAGGTCTGCCACGATCTCGGCGTTCCCTTCGCCGTGGTGCGCACGATCTCGGACCGTGCCGACGACTCGGCGCACGTCGACTTCAGCCGCTTCGTCGAATCGATCGCGAGCCGCTACAGCGTCGGCGTCGTGCGCCGCTTCCTGCGCGCCGGCGGCGCGAGCGCGCCATCGTGAAACCTGCCCTGTGCAAGAGGTTCAACTGCTCTTCGTGGTCATCGAGCGGTTTGAAGGCAACAACATGCTTCCGTCTATGAGCGCATCAACGAGAAGCGCCGTGGCCTGCCGGAGGGGCCCAGCGACCTCGATGGCTGGGTCGAGCCGAGCTTCGCCAGGTTCCAGGAAGCCACCTTCGCTCAGGAAGGCTGGATGGGGGCCGGAGCCTCGCTGCCGATGTACCGTGCGATCTTGCGCAAGACGACATCGCGAACCAAGGGCTTGACGACGAAGTCGGCCGCGCCAGCCTCGATGCTCTGGAGCACGACGTCCTTGTCGCTCTGGCCCGTCACCATGACGATCGGGATCGATGCGTAGATGGGCGCCGCCTTGATCCGGCGCGTCATCTCCACTCCGTCGATGTCGGGCAGGCCGATGTCGAGCAGGATCAACGCGGGACGGCGGGTCTGCAGCATGCCCAGCGCTGCCGCTGCCGAGCCGGCCTCGACCACCTCGAGAGCGCTGCCCTGGAGCAGCTTTCGCATCAACTTCAACTGGAACGGATCGTCGTCCACGATCAGAACGCGCGGCAGGACGCGCTGAGCGAGCGCGCGAAGCGCTTGCGACGCGTCGAGCTGCGGCGCGAGCTCGCCGCGCAGTCCTGCCGCCCACGCGCGCACCGGGTTGAGCGCCGCACCGACCGGGTCGCCTGGAGCAGCTGCGACGTCGCGCATCCTGAAGTTGTCGATCGTGAGCGCGTTCGCGGGGGCAGCGTCGCGGCGCGACGCCGATGCGGCAACGCTGCGCAGCGCCCGCTCGGCATCGGCGATGCGGGCATTGCCCTGCTCTTCCAGGCGGGACAGGACGGCGTCGACGTCACCCAGACGGCGCGCCTGCGCCGCGAATTCATCGACGCTCGCCGACGACGCACCGGCGGCCGCCAGGGCGCGCAACGACTGATGAACGGCCATCGTCAGCCGCAGCGCGTCGTAGTTGAGCGGCCAGAACATCACGTAGTCGTCGAAGTTGCCCTTGCGGCAAAGCTCGTAGGCTTCGCGCAGCTCGTCCTTGTGACAGAGGACCAGCGTTCGATGCGCGGTGATGTGGACCGTCGCCGACATCCGGTACAGCGTCAGGTAGTAGCGGTTGGCGTGCTCGAGCGTCTGGAACGCGAGCACGAGCACGTCCGGCCGCCCGGCGTCGAAGTCGTCGGCAACGCGAGCCGGCTCCGTGCTTTGCGAGATGTTCGGGAACTCGTGCCGCAGCTGCTCGACGACGACGTTGGCGTCGTCGACCGAGCCCGCCGCGACGAGGATCGTCCCGTGCCTCATGGCCGTCTGTTCACCGGATCGCAGCGGCGCGGTCGCCAGCTTTGCGTCGGTCGGGAACGAG
>JASLGD010000589.1 GCA_030150305.1 Caldimonas sp.
CTACCTGCTCGGCGAAAAGGAGTTCCACGGCCTCGTCCTCGAGGTCGACAGCGACGTCCTCGTGCCGCGCCCCGAGACCGAGCTGGTGGTCGAGTGGGCGACGGAGCTGATCCGCGCGCGCCAGGCCGGCGGCGCGACGGCGCCGCCGAACGTCGTCGACCTCGGCACCGGCAGCGGCGCCATCGCGCTCGCGATCAAGCGCCTGCACCCGGCGGCGTCCGTGACGGCGACCGACGCCAGCGCGGCGGCGCTCGCGGTGGCGCGTCGCAACGCCGCGCGCACCGGGCTCGCGATCGAGCTCGTCGCGGGCTCGTGGTGGCACGCGGTCGACGGCCGCTGCTTCGACATCGCGGTCGCGAATCCGCCCTACGTCGCCGCGGGCGATCCGCACCTCGCCGCGCTTCGCCACGAGCCGATCGACGCGCTCGTGTCGGGAGGTGACGGCCTCGACGCGCTGCGCGCGATCGCCGCGGGGGCGCCGGCCCACCTGTCCACGGGGGGCTGGCTCGTCGTCGAGCACGGCTTCGACCAGGGCGCGGCGGTGCGTGCGCTCCTGGTCGCGGCGGGCCTCGTCGGCGTCTCGACGCGACACGACCTGGCGGGCCACGAGCGCGCGACCGCCGGTCGCCGCGCGGGCGCCGCCTGACTGCCGGTCACAACCTTCACCGCCCGTCGCATCGGGCGTTCTTCCCCGTGAAAAAGACGCGTGGCCGTGTTGCTCCGGAGCAAGTGCGGCGCGCTCCCAACAGCTTTTTTTGGCCGGCAGTCGTACGATGATTTCCCGTCGCGCAAGCGACCAATGCACCCCTGGTGGTCGAGGAGTCCTGCCATGCGCCGCGTGCCTTGGATCTGTGTCGCAGTCGCTGCCGCGCTCGCCACGGTCGAGGCGCGGGCCGACGGCGACGGCCTGTCCGCCAACGCCGATCGCTTCGCCTGGCCGGGCTTCCAGAGCCGGATCGCCTTCGCCCCGGGTGCGCCCGGCTGGCGCGCCGACCTGGCGCCGGTCGAGCGCTCCGGGCTGCAGGTCGGCAGCCTCGGGTTGCTCGGCGACGTCTACTTCGGCGGCCCACGGCCCGCGGCCGGCGCGCCGTCGACCGGATTCCGCGCGACCAGCGGCGTCCTGATCGGCGCCCGCAGCCCGCTCCTCGGCGGCTCGACGACGCCGACCTCGGGCGGCCTCTACGCGAGCAACCGGCGGCTCTTCGGCGCCTCGGCCACAGGCCTCTCCGCGACCGACGCGTCGGTCGACAGCTCGACCGTGCCCTACATCGGAATCGGCTACAGCAACCTCGCCGGCAAGAGCGGCTGGAGCTTCAGCGCCGACCTCGGCGTCGTCTCGCAGAGTCCCGGCAGCGTCGTGCGCTTCGGCCGCGTCTTCGGCGGCACGCAAAGCCTCGACGACGTCATCCGCGACATGCGGCTCGCGCCCGTCGTCCAGCTCGGCGTCTCGTATTCCTTCTGATCCGGTCGACGTCGCGATTCCGGGTACATTCGCCTGATTCCATCATCAGGCGACTTCGCACCATGGGCGACGTTCATCAGCGCATCGACGACATCGTCAAGAACCACCGCGTCGTGCTCTTCATGAAAGGCACGCCGCAGTTTCCGATGTGCGGGTTCTCGGGTCGCGCGATCCAGATCCTGAAGGCGTGCGGCGTCAGCGACCTCAAGTCGGTCAACGTCCTCGAGGACGAGGAGATCCGCCAGGGCATCAAGGCGTACTCCGACTGGCCGACGATTCCGCAGCTCTACGTCAACGGCGAGTTCGTCGGCGGCTCGGACATCATGACCGAGATGTACCAGGCGGGCGAGCTGCAACAGGCCCTCGGCGTCGCCGCCTGATCCGTGGCCGCCGGCGCCCGTCGCGTCGTCGTCGGCGTGACCGGAGCGTCGGGCGCGATCTACGCGGTCCGCCTCCTCGAACGTCTGCGCCGCGCCGGCCGCGAGATCCATCTCGTCGCCAGCGCCGCCGGCCTCCTCAACGTCCATCACGAGCTCGGGCTCGACCGCAACGCGCTCGAGGCGCTCGCCGACGTCGCCTACCGGCCGGCCGACGTCAGCGCCGCGATCGCGAGCGGCTCGTTCGTCGCCGAGGCGACGGTGATCGCGCCGTGCTCGATGAAGTCGCTCGCGGCGATCGCGAACGGCCTCTCGGACAACCTGCTCACGCGCGCCGCCGACGTCGCGCTGAAGGAACGCCGCCGGCTGGTGCTGATGGTGCGCGAGACGCCGCTCAACCTCGCCCACCTGCGCAACATGACGAGCGTCACCGAGATGGGCGCGATCGTCTTTCCGCCGCTGCCGGCGTTCTATCACCGGCCGACGACGATCGACGAGATCGTCGCCGACACGGTGGAGCGCGTCGCGGCGCTGCTCGGCGTCGAGGGTGCGGAACCGAAGAGCTGGCCCGGCCTGCGCGGCGGCTAGGCTCGCGCTTCGACGGCAGGATCGAACTCCCACCGCCGGCGCGCGGCGAAGACCGCGTTCGGATACTCGGGCCGGCCGCGGCTGCCGTTGTAGCGGCCGAGCGCGAGATAGAGGTCGCCGCCTTCGCGATCCAGGTAATGGCGCAGGATCACGCTGCCGAAGCGCAGATTGGTCTGCATGTGGAAGAGCCGGCCCGCGTCGCCGTCGCCGATCGTGCGTGCCCAGAACGGCATCACCTGCGTGTAGCCGCGCGCACCGGCAATCGAGATCGCGTACTTGCGGAAGTTGCTCTCGACCTGCACGAGGCCGAGCAGCAGCGCCGGCTCGAGCCCGGCGCGCTTGCTCTCGTACCAGAGCGTCTGCAGGAACTCGACGCGGGTGACGAGCTCGGTCTGCTGACGGCGCAGACGGTCGCTCATGGCGCCGAGCCAGCGCAGATACCCCAGCCGCTGATAGAAGTCCGTGAACGTCGGCTTCGGTGGCGCTGCGTCGGCGATCGCGGCGGCGAGAGCGCTGCGAACGGCGTCGGCGAGCGGCTCCTCGACCTGCGCACCGGCAAGTGCGGTGCGCGGCCAGGTCGAAACGATCGGCGCGGCGACCGTCGCGACGACGAGCGCGCGCCGTCCTCTCCCGCGTGGGGAGAGTTCCTCGCTCATGCGGCGAGCTTGCCCTTCAGGAAGGCGAGCGCGTCTGCGACCGGAACGGTCGTCGCCGCGGCGTCGCGGCGACCTTGCACCTCGACGGTCCCCGCCTTCAGGCCACGGTCCGAGAGCACGACGCGGTACGGAACGCCGATCAGCTCCCAGTCGGCGAACATCGCGCCCGGACGCTCGCCACGGTCATCGAGGATGACATCGACGCCGGCGTCGACGAGGCCGGCATGGAGGAGCTCGGCGGCCTCGCGGACGGCGTCGGAGCGGTCGTAGCCGATCGGGCAGACGACGAGCTCGAACGGCGCGATCGCGCGCGGCCAGATCATCCCGCGCTCGTCGTGGTTCTGCTCGATCGCGGCGCCGACGATGCGCGTGATGCCGATCCCGTAGCAGCCCATCTGCAGCAACTGCGGCTGGCCCTTCTCGTCGAGGAAGGTCGCGTCCATGCTCTTGCTGTAGTACGAGCCGAGCAGAAAGACGTGGCCGACCTCGATCCCGCGCTGGATCGCGAGCACGCCCTTGCCGTCGGGCGACGGGTCGCCCGCGACGGCGTCGCGGACGTCGGCGACGAGATCGGGCTCGGGCAGGTCGCGGCCCCAGTTGACGCCGGTGTAGTGAAAGCCCTCGCCGTTCGCGCCGGTGACGAAGTCGCTCATCGCAGCGACGCTGCGGTCGGCGACGATGCGCAGCGGCCCGCGCGCCGCGATCGGACCCAGATAGCCGGGAACGCAGCCGAACGTCGACTCGATCTCGGCCGCGGTCGCGAAGCGAAAGCCGCGATCGAGCCCGGCGAGCTTGCCCGCCTTGATCTCGTTGAGCGCGTGGTCCCCGCGCACCAGCAGCAGCCAGATCGTCGGCTCGCGCGACGGCGCGTCGGCGGGCGGATCGGTCGCGAGGACGATCGACTTGACGGTGCGCGAAAGCGGAA
>JASLGD010000595.1 GCA_030150305.1 Caldimonas sp.
CGCGACGAGCTGGCGTCGCATCGACACGTCCATCACCGAGACTCCTGTCCGCACGCGGAGTGCGGCCGGAAAAGATCCTAGCCGCGGGTGCTCGCGCCGAGGCGGCGAGGTTGCAAGCGATTGCGTGTAACGAATGGTTCGCGAGCGGCGCGCGTGCCTGCGCGCGAGCGCTGCGTCACTGCTTCTGCGCGCTGCGCCGCTCGATCTCGGCGGCGAACTCCTGGTATTGCTTTCTCGTCTCGCGCTCGATGACCGCCGGGCCGACGAGCGGCGGCAGCCACGACTTCGGCACGTACTCGCCGTGGTGGCGCACGCGCGTGCCGGCGGGCGCGGGCGACAGCGACGTCGTCGACGAGTACGCCTTGAAATCGCCGCTCACGAGGCTCGAGCGGATCTCGTGCATCGGCAGCAGCTCGACCGCGCGCACCGCAGCGAATCCGAACGTCATGAATCCGACCTTGGTGTTGCCCGCCTGCATGACCTGGAGCGAGTGCTCGTTCCTCGCGACGATCTTGCTCGCCGTGAGATTGCCGATGAAGCTGGCCATGTGGTCGTAGTCGGTGAAGACCGCCCAGGTCTCGCGCAACGTCCCCGGCATCTGCGCATCGACGTCGACGACCACCGCTTCGCCGTTGCGCTCGACGCGCACCGCGATCTCCTGCGCGGCGCACGTCGTGGCGGCGACGAGGAGGAACGCGACGGACAGGGCGGCGGCGCGCACGCCGAGCGATGCGAAAGCGAAGAGCTCCGATGGTGCCGGAACATCGTGTTCGCGCAACGCTCGATCGTCGCCGAGCGACGTCGCGGAAGGATGGAAAGCGATGTTGTCCTACGCGTCGCCGTCGCGCCGCTTCCTGCCGCACCGCGCGACGCAGGTCGCGTTCGCGGCAACACCCTTGGCGCCCGAGGGACGAGTGACCGCGCGACACTGGCGCGATGGCAATCAAGATCGAGCATCGGCCCGCCGAGCATCGCTTCGCGGCGACCCTCGACGGCCGCCACGGCCGGCTCGACTATCGCGTCGACCAGGGTGTGATGACGATCAAGCACACCGAGGTCGATCGCGCGATCGAAGGCCATGGCGTCGCCGGCGCGCTCGTCCGCGCGGCGCTCGAGCACGCGCGCGGCGCCGGCCTCAAGGTCGATCCCGAATGCGCGTATACGCGCGCCTACATGGAACGCCACCCGGAGACGCTCGACCTGCGCGCTTGAACACGACGCGCGCGCCGGCCGGTGCGGCCGGCATCAGCGCGTTCGCCTTGGCCTGCGGACGTCGGCCTTCGCCTCGGGCTCGGGCGCCGGAGCCTCGGCGCCGTCGTGCACGGCACGCGGCGGGTGCTTGTGCCGCGGCGTCCAGACCTTGATGAGCAGCTCGAACAGCAACCCCGCCTCGCCGGGAGTCAGGTGGGCGAGAAGCGCCGACTCCATCGTCGACGCGATGTCCTCGGCCTCGCGCAGGAGCGAGCGACCCTCGTCGGTGAGGCGAAGCAGCGAGGAGCGTCGATCGACCTCGCTGCGCGTGCGCGTGACGAGCCCGCGCGCGACGAGCTTGTCGAGCGTGATCGTCAGGTACGGCATCGAAAGTCCGAGCAGGCGCGCCAGTTGCCGGTTGGTCGCGTCGGGGTTCGCGTCGACGAGGACCAGGATCGTGTAGTCGATGCGCCGCAGCGCGAGCGGGCTGCCGATGCGCTCGTCGAAGACGCGGTTGCCCACCGCCGACGCCTGCGCGAGGCAGTAGCCGAGGAGACGGCGCATGCGGCTGTCGTCGAGGAGGTGCGGCGGCGTCGTCATCGGCGGCGCAGTGTACGGGCCGCGTTTTCGCGCATTCGCGAGCGCATGCGTACAAACACTGAGTGCCAAACCAAGTTAGTTAACAAAACTACCTAACTTGCGGGCATCGCGGTGCATCGAGGGTCGCCGCCACATTCGCCGCGCGATCGGATGCAGTCGCAGCGGAAACACGAGGAGACATCACGTGAAACGCAACCTGCTCGCGTCCGTCATGGGCGCGGCGGCACTCATCGCTCCGCTCCATGCACTCGGCGCCGGGATCAGCGCGACGTACAAGCCGGTCGCCGGAAACCAGTGGCTGGTCGACTTCACCGTGACGGGCGACGGCTCGCCGAGCGTCATCAACGACTTCACGATCTATTTCCCAGACGCGACGTTCGCCTCGCTCTCGCTCGGCGCCAGCCCCGGCAACTGGGACAGTCTCATCGTCCAGCCGGACACCACGCTGCACTCGCCCGGCTTCCTCGATTCGCTCGCGCTCGGCAACGGCATCGGCAGCGGCGCATCGGTGAGCGGCTTCGAGGTGAAGTTCACCTTCCTCGGCGGAGGCGGCCCGCCGCCGCTGCGCTTCGACATCAACGACGCCAACTTCCACGCGATCTACTCGGGCCTGACGACCGTCACCGCGGTGCCGGAGCCCGAGACGGCATGGCTGATGCTCGCCGGGCTCGGCGCGATCGTCGGCGGCAGACTGCGGCAGCAACGTCGCACGAGGAGCGGAGCATGAAGCGCATTCGCATCCTCGCGCCGCTGACGATCGCGGCGGTCATCCTCGCCGCGTGCGGCGGCGGCGGCAGCGGTGGCACGGTCGCCACCTCGACCGACCCCTCGCAGGCTGCCGGGCCGCCGAACGCCACGGCATTGCAGAGCCTCACGCTCGCCGACTCGGCGTCGGTGGTGCAGGTGGCGCTCGGCGAGAAGCTGAGCGAGACGCGCATCAGCCGCACGGTCTACGAGTACGTCTACCGCCTCTCGGTCAGCAACGGCGCGCAGGCGGTGCAGGGCCTCATGGTCAGGCTCACCGGCGGCGGCGCCGGGCTCACCGTCGTGCAGGGCTCGGTGTTCGCCGGCGATCTCGCGGGCGGCGCGACCGTCGCTCCGAGCGGAACGGTCACCTTCCGCCAGGACCGCACGACCGCGTTCGACGCCAGCGCGCTGGCGTGGACGCTGACGCCGTTCCAGCCGCCGAGTGCAGTGTCGTGCGCGGCGCTCGCGAACAACGTCGGCGAGACGTCGCTCTTTCCGCCGACCGTGTCGGTGACCTCGGCGACGTTCACGGCGGCGAGCGGCAACACGCCCGAGCACTGCAACGTCATCGGCATGATCAACCCGCGCGTCGGCGAGCAGAGCTCTCCCGGCGTGACGCAGAACTACGCGATCCGCTGGCAGGCGCGCCTGCCGACGACGTGGAACGGCAGGTACGTGCACGAAGGCGGCGGCGGCACCGACGGCAGCATCCCCGCGACGACGAGCCGCCTGGCAGCGGGGTACACGATGGCCGCGGACGACTCCGGCCACAGCAACAGCATCAACAACGATCCGCAGGCGGGCGGCACCGGCGCCTTCGGCACCGACCCGCAGGCGCGCGTCGACTTCGCCTACAACGCGATCGACAAGACGCAGCAGGTCGCCAAGGGCCTCATCCAGCTCTACTACAACCAGGTGCAGCAGCATTCGTACTTCGAAGGCTGCTCGATGGGCGGACGCGAGGCGATGATGGTGACGCAGCGCCTGCCGAACGCGTTCGACGGCGTCGTCGTCGGCGATCCGGGGTTCCGCTTCGGCTCGATGCTCACGCACGCCGTCTACAACTCGCAGGTGCTCGGCGGCCTCGCGTCGCGGATGGGCATCCTGTCGAAGAACGGCGTGCCGCTGGTCAACAACACCTACACCAACCAGGACCTGCAGCTGATCTCGAAGGCCGTGCTCGACGCCTGCGACGCGCTCGACGGGCTCGTCGACGGCATGGTGAACAAGCCGCTGCAGTGCACGACCGCGCTGGTCGCGCCGAAGCTCGACGCGATCACGTGCACGGGTCCGAAGACGGCGACGTGCCTGACCGCCGACCAGGTCAACACGTTCAAGACGATCTACGCCGGCCCGGTCACGCCGAGCGGCGTGCATCCGTACTTTCCTTGGATGTGGGATCCGGGCATCGCGGGCTGCACGAGCGCCGTCGACTGCAACACGCCGACCGCGACCAACATCTCGACCGGCTGGCGCAGCTGGAAGCTGGGCAACTTCGTCGCCAACCCGAGCACGTCCGAGAACAGCGCGCTCGACTTCAGCGGCGGGACCGGCGGCGCCGCCGGAACCGTGATCGTGCCGACCCCGCCGATCCTGCCGGCCAACGTGAACAACGAAGGCACGGTCTCGATCCTGATGAACATCAACCTCGACCAGTACATCGCGCTCGAGCACGGCACCACGCCGAAGTTCACGGTGTCCGGCTTCGACCTGCTCGAGACCGGGCAGACGTCGCTGGCGCCGTTCGCGAGCCATGGCGGCAAGGTCGTGATCTACCAGCCGCAGAGCGGGGGACCGTTCTCGCCGATGGCGATGGTCGACTGGTACCGGACGCTCAACCTCAACAGCGGCGGGACCGACAGCAACT
>JASLGD010000638.1 GCA_030150305.1 Caldimonas sp.
GGCGACGACGTCGGCGTCGCCGACATCGCGCGCTGGGCTCAAGCGCGCTGGGCTGCGGCGCCCGACGCGCCGGTGCTCGTCTACAGCACGGCGGCGCCGAGCGACGTCGCGCTCGCGCATCGGCGCGGCGGCGCGCACGACGTCGGCGCGCGCCTCGAATCGCTCCTCGCCGCCGTCGCGGTGGCGCTCGTCGAGCGCGGCGCGCGCCGGCTCGTTGTCGCCGGCGGCGAGACGTCGGGAGCGTGCGTGCAGGCGCTCGGCGTCGCGACGTTGCGGATCGGCGCCCAGATCGATCCCGGCGTGCCGTGGTGCCACGCGACGCCGCCCTCCGCGCCCGAAGGGCTGCTGCTCGCGCTCAAGTCGGGCAACTTCGGCGCGGTCGACTTCTTCACCCGCGCGTTCGCGAAGGCGCCCTGACGTGGACGAAGCGCAACTGCGCGAGGAGCTCTGCCGAGTCGGCCGATCGCTCTTTGCGCGCGGCTACGTCCACGGCACGACCGGCAACCTGAGCGCGCGTCTGGCCGACGGCGCCGTCCTCGTCACGGCGACCGACGCGTGCCTCGGCGAGCTGACCGCGTCCTCGCTCGTCAAGGTCGACGCCGGCGGCACTGCACTCGGCGGGCGGCCGAGCAAGACGATCGCGCTGCACCGGCGCATCTATCAGGCCGCGCCGGAAGCGCGCTGCGTCCTCCACACGCACTCGCGCCACTGCGTCGGCCTCAGCCTCGCGGTGCCCGCCGACGAGGATCGCGACGACCTGGTGCCGCCGATCACGCCGTACTTCGTGATGAAGGTCGGCCACGTGCCGCTGCTCGCGTACCGGCGGCCGGGCGATGCCGCAGTCGCCGATCGCGTCGCCGAAGCGATCGCCGGCGCCGCGCGCCGCGGCGCGCCGATCCGCGCCGTCATGCTCTCGCGGCTCGGCCCCAACGTCTGGCACGAGACGCCGGCGGCGGCGATGGCGGTGCTCGAGGAGCTCGAGGAGACCGCGCGCCTGTGGCGCGAAGCGTCGCCGCAGCCCGCGCCGCTCACGGCGGCGCGGATCGACGAGCTGCGCAGCGCGTTCGGCGCTCGCTGGTGACCGCACACGAGGAGGAGCGATGCCGCGCTTTGCCGCCAACCTGACGATGATGTATGCGGAGCACCCGTTCCTCGACCGCTTCGCCGCTGCCGCGCTCGACGGCTTCAGCGCGGTCGAGTACCTGTTCCCGTACGAGTGGCCCGCCGAGCGGCTCGCCGCCGCGCTTGCTCACAACGGCCTGCAGCAGGTGCTCTTCAACGCGGCGCAGGGCGACTTCGCCGGCGGCGAGCGCGGCATCGCCGCGATCCCTGGCCGCGACAGCGAGTTCCGCAGCGCGATCGAGCGCGGGCTCGAATACGCGGCCGCGCTCGACTGCCCGCGCCTGCACGTCATGGCCGGACTCGCACCGAACGACGCGAGCCGCTCAGCGATGCGCACGACGTATCTCGCGAATCTCGGGTGGGCGGCGAAACGCGCCGCCGCGGATGGTGTCGACATCCTGATCGAGCCGATCAACACCCGCGACATCCCGGGCTACTTTCTCAGCCGCCAGGACGACGCGCACGCGATCGTCGCCGAGGTCGGCGCGCCGAACCTCAAGGTGCAGATGGACCTGTACCACTGCCAGATCGTCGAGGGCGACGTCGCGACGAAGCTGCGCGCGTACCTGCCGACCGGTCGCGTCGGCCACCTGCAGATCGCCGGCGTTCCCGAGCGCCACGAGCCCGACGTCGGCGAGGTCAACTACCCGTACCTGTTCGACGTCGTCGACGCGCTCGGATTCGACGGCTGGATCGGCTGCGAGTACCGGCCGAAGGCAGCGACGTCGGCCGGGCTCGGCTGGCTTCGCAAGGCGCGGGCGAGCTCGCTCAGTCGGCCTTGACGGTCCGCTGCGCCGCCCATGCGCGCAGCGAGGCGACGCGCTCGGCCATGACGACCGATAGCGGGCGTGTCCGCGCGATCTCGGCGGCGATGTCGTCCGTCGTCAGCGGTCGCTTGGCGGCGTGCGCTTCGTAGAGCGCGCAGATGACCGCCTGTTCGATCTCGGCTCCGGAATAGCCTTCGCTCAGCGCCGTCAGACGCGCGAGATCGATGTGCGCGAGATCCTGGCCGCGTCGCCGCAGATGGACGCGCAGGACGTCCTCGCGCACGGCGGCTTCGGGCAGATCGACGAAGAAGATCTCGTCGAACCGGCCCTTGCGCACGAGCTCGGCGGGAAGCTCCTCGATGTCGTTCGATGTCGCGACGATGAAGACGCGGCTGTTGCGCTCGGACATCCACGTCAGCAATGCACCGAGCAGCCGGCGCGACTCGCCGTTGTCGGCGCCGCTCGTCGCGAGCGCCTTCTCGATCTCGTCGAGCCAGAGCACGCACGGCGCCATCGAGTCGGCCGCCTTCAGCGCCTCGCGCAGGTTGCGCTCGGTCTCGCCGAGGAACTTGTTGAACAGGCTGGCGAAGTCGAGCCGCAGCAGCGGCACGCCCCAGGCGCCGGCGACCGCCTTCGCGGCGACGCTCTTGCCGCAGCCCTGCACGCCGAGCAGCATGATCCCCTTGGGAACATCGAGCGATTGCGCCCCGGTCTCGTCGAGGAACGGCGCACGGCGGCGTTCGAGCCAGTGCTTGAGCGAGTTCAGGCCGGCGACGTTGGCGAAGGTGCCGGTGTCGAGCTCGAACGAGAGCGTGCCGTCGTGGCTGAGGATCTGGTACTTGTGCGCGATCAGCCGCGGCAGGTCGGCGAAGTCGACGCTGCCGCCGTCCTCGATCGCCTCGCGGATCAGGCGGCGCACGTCGGGCTCGGTCAGCCCGCGCAGGTGGCGAAGGATCGCCGCGTACGCCTCTGCGTCGGTCGTCACCCGGCGCGGCTGGTTGCGCGTCTCCCAGGCGCGAACTTCCTCGTTGAAGATCTCGCGGATGCCGGCCGGATCGGGCAGCGAGAGCGCGAAGCGGACCGCGAGCTTGTCGAGCTCGGGCGGGATGTCGGTGTGGTAGCCCATCAGGACGATCGTTCGCGCCGTCCGGTCGTAGTCGACGGCGATCTCCTTCAGCAGTCGGACGTTGAGCGGGTCGCCGAGGAACGGATGAAAGTCGAGCAGCGCATACACGCCGGGCTGTCGCACCTGGCTGACGTGGCGCAGCGCCGCCGCCGGGTCGAGCGGGCCGGTCAGCGCGACCTGCAGGTTGGTGGGCTTCCAGCCGCTCGTCAGCGACCACGTGAGCACCTGCAGCCCCAGGCGCGATCCGCAACGCTTGAGCAGCTCGATCGCGCGCTGCTCCTCCTGCGTCTCGATGACGATGATCGGGAACCGCGAGGCGATTAACAGCTCGAGTTCGTGCTCGTCCTTGAGCGGGTCGCTGACAGGCGGCATCAGGGCGTCGGCACGTACATGTAGCCGGCGTTGCGCACCGTGCGGATGCAGCGCGGCTCGCCGCTCGGGTCGGGCTCGATCTTCTTGCGCAGCCTGCCGATGCGGATGTCGATCGAGCGGTCGAACGGCTCCCACTCGCGGTTGCGCGTCTGCATCAGCAGCTGGTCGCGCGAGAGCACCCGGTTCGGGCTGGCGAGGAAGGCGCGCAGCAGCTCGTATTCCATCGCCGTGATCGCGACCTCGTCGCCGTTCGCCTCGAACAGCCGCCGCGCGTCGACGTCGAGCAGGCAGCGGCCGCAGCGCACGCGCGCGTTGCTCGCCGACGCCGGTGCGTCGGCGGCTGCGTCGGCCGAGGCGGCGATCGCGTCGCGCGCCTGGATCCGCCGCAGCACGCTCTTGATGCGCGCGAGCAGCTCGCGCGGATCGAACGGCTTGGCGACGTAGTCGTCGGCGCCGATCTCGAGCCCGACGACGCGGTCGACGACGTCGCTCGACGCCGTCACCATGATGATGCCGACGTCGTAGCGCTCGCGCAGGAAGCGAGCGAGCGTGAGGCCGTCCTCGCCCGGCATGCGGATGTCGAGCAGGATGAGGTCGGGCAGGTCGCGCTCGATCTCGGCGCGCATCGCCGCGCCGCCGTCGACGGCGCGGACCTCGTAGCGGTGGCCGCCGAGGTACTCGACGAGCATCGCGCGAACCGCGGGATCGTCGTCGACGACGAGAAGCCTCCCGCTGCTGTCCATCGTCTGGTCCCGCGTATCCCGATCGATACAAAACGATAACACGCGATGCGCGCGTCGCCGCACGCGCGATACCGCCGGTTTCGACACTGCCTGCACTCGCCGGGCGCGGTGTCCGGCGACGGCAACCGAGGACACCACCATGGAAGACGCATTCCGCACCACGACGAGCCGCTACGCCAAGGTCATCGAAGTCTCCAAGCGCGTGCGCTGGGAGATCGAGCGCGACGTGATCCGCGGCCGCACCTTCGACCTCGCCTTCGACTTTCTGCCGGCGGGGCTCTCGCTCGTCGACGAGCTCGAGTTCCTCACGCCCGAGCAGAAGAGGGCGCTCAGCCACGTGCAGGGCCGCACGTACGCGAACCTCTTCGCGCTCGTCGAGCGCTTCATCGGCGCCAAGATGGCCGATCTCGGCCGCACGCATGCGCTCGGCGACCAGAACGCCTTCGAGGCGCTCGTGCGCTTCACCGACGAGGAGCTCAAGCACCAGGCGCTGTTCCGCAGGATCGAGGAGATGCTCGCGGCGACGATGCCGGCCGGCTACGCGCTCGCCGCCGAGCCGAACGCGGTCGCTGCCGCCGTGCTGTCGAAGTCGACCTGGTCGGTGCTGGCGCTGACGTGCCACATCGAGCTCTTCGTGCAGGCGCATTACCGCGCGAGCATCGGCCCCGCAGAGACGCTGTCGCCGCTGTGGAAGGACGTGTTCCTGTTCCACTGGCGCGAGGAGTCGCAGCACGCGATCCTCGACGAGCTCGAGTGGCAGCGCGAGGACGCGCTGCTCGCGGCCGGCGACCGCGACGCCGCGGTCGACGACCTGATCGCGCTCGTCGGCGCGGTCGACGGCATCCTGCAGGCGCAGGCGAACGCCGACGCCGGCTACTTCGTCGCGCACTGGGGCGGCTCGCTCAGCGCGGCGCGCATCCAGCAGGTCCGCGACGCCTTCCTGAAGGCGTACCGCTGGCAGTACATCGTCTCCGGCGTCTCCGAGCCGCGCTTCCAGGCGCTGCTCTCCGCGCTCGTGACCGCGCCGCAGATGCGCCGCATCCAGAAGGCGCTGCAGCCGCTCGCCTACGCGATGCCGAAGTCGCCGATGTCGCCGTTGCCGATCGCGGCCTGAGCCGCTCTCGCTCTTGACTCTCGCGAGGACACCATGACCACCACCACGCTTTCTCTGCCCGCGGCGCGCTCCGCGGGTGTCGCCGGCGCGCTGCAGCGGATCGTCGCCGGCGCGCACTGGCTGAAGATCGCGCTCGCCGAGCGCCGCCGCGCGGCGCGCGATCGCGACGAGTTCGCGCGCCTCGACGCGCACACGCTGCGCGACCTCGGCATCACGCGCGAGGAGTACCTCTCGTACGCCGCCGAGGCGCGCGGCCTGGTGCCGCGGACGCGCCAGCGCATCTTCGACGACCGCTGTCGGAGCTCGTCGGCATGAGAGCTGCGACCTGGCGCCTCACCGCTGCGGCGACGGCGCTGACGGCGTTGATCTCGGGCAGCCGCGCGTCGTTCGGCATGTTCCTGTCGCCGCTCAACACGGCGACCGGACTCGGCATGGCCGCGATCGGCCTCGCCGCCGCCGTCGGCCAGCTCGCCGCCGGTGCCGCGCTGCCGGCGGTCGAGGCGCTGTCGCGCCGCTTCGGCCCGGCGCGCGTCATCGCCGGCGGCGCCTGCCTGCTCGCCGCGGCGACCGCGCTGCTGGTGCTCGTGCACACGCTGCTCGCGCTCGTCTTCCTGATGCTCGTCGTCGCCGCCGCGGGCACCGCGGTCGCGAGCAATGCGCTCCTGATCGGCGAGGTGAGCCGGCGCACCCCGGCCGACGAGCGCGGCCTCGCGAGCGGCGTCATCGGCGCCGGCGGTCCCGCCGGCCAGCTCGTGCTCGCGCCGCTCGTCACGATCGCGATCGCGCTGCAGGGGTGGGTCGCCGCGCTGTGCGCGCTCGGCGCGATCGCGCTGCTCGCGCTGCCGCTGGCGCGGTCGTTTCCGCGCCGTCGACGCGCGGTCGAGGCGCCGAGCTGTCTCGCGCAAGGCGGCGCTGCGCTGCGCGACCATCGCTTCTGGCTGATCGCCGGCAGCTTCGCGCTGTGCGGCTTCCACGTCTGCTTCCTCAGCGTCCACATGCCCGGCGTGATCGAGCGCTGCGGCATGCCGGCAGCGTTCGCCGGGGCCTGGCTCGTCGTCGCCGGCGCCGCGAACATGGCGGGCAGCGTCGGCGTCGGCGTGCTCATGAGGCGCTTCGCGAGCGCGCCGCTTCTCGCCGCCGTCTACGCGCTGCGGATGGTCGCGATCGCGGCGTTCGTCGTCGCGCCGAAGAGCGGCGTGGCGCTGCTCGCGTTCGCGGTCGCGATGGGGCTGACGTACATGGCGGCGCTGCCGCCGACCGCCGAGCTGCTCGCGCGCTCGTTCGGCGTCGAACGCCTCTCGGGGCTGCTCGGCGCGACGATGCTGATCCACCAGATCGGCGGCTTCTTCGGCGCGTGGCTCGGCGGCGTCGCCGTCGAGCACGGCGGCAGTTATCTGCCGCTCTGGATCGCCGACGCTGCGCTGGCGACGGTCGCTGCGCTGCTGCAGCTCGCGCTCATGCGGCGACCCCGATCGCCTCGGCCAGCGCCGAGCGCAGCGCCTCCGGCTCGATGGGCTTGCGCAGCAGTGCGCGCACGCCCGAGCGCTTGAGCTCGGCGGCGTCGATGCCGTCGCCGAAGCCGCTGTAGAGCAGCACCGGCAGCTCGGGCCGCAGCGCGGCGACGCGCGTCGCGAGCTCGAGGCCGGTGAGGCCCGGCATCGTCTGGTCGGTGAGGACGAGGTCGAAGCGTTCGTCGCCATCGCAGACGCGGTCCTCGGCGCGCAGCGCGTCGCTGCAGTGGACGACGTCGAAGCCCCAGCCGCCGAGCAGCTCGGCCATGAACGCGGCGACCATCGCTTCGTCCTCGACGAGGAGGATGCGGCCGGCAAGCGCCGGCTGCTGCAGCGCGAGCGCGCGCTCGACCGGCGCGAGCGGCGCCGCCGCCGCCGCGGGAAGCAGGACGCGAAAGCGCGTCCCGTGCGGCTCGACCGGATCGACGAGGAGATGGCCGCCGTGGTCGTGGACGATGCCGT
>JASLGD010000640.1 GCA_030150305.1 Caldimonas sp.
GATCACCGACGGCGAGCGGGCGGCGGCGCTGTCGAAGCCTTCCGAGAGGAACGAAGCCGAGTCGACGAACGGAGAGCGCATGGCGGCGAGAGCGGAAGCGATCGCGCGACTCTAGGCAGCGCGCGCCTGCGCGTGAATCCATCCGACGAGGGAAGGACCGCGCAGCGATCAGCGACGGATCGGTTGCGCTTCGACGAGAAGCGGCGGCAGCAGGTGCGCTGCCGGCGCCGATGCGGACTGCCGCGCCGGCGCCGCCTGACCACGCGACGGCGCGCGCGCGAGGTGCGTGCCGCCGGAGGTCGGCGGAACATTCGCCGGCACCCATTCGCCGTCCTTCGTGCGATGTGCAGGAACGACGGCGTCGCCCGGGGCCGCGCGCACCGCGACTGCGGCGGCGGCGAGCGTGCAAGCGGCGATGAGCGAGCAGGCGATGCGCATCAGGTTCGGCGGCGACCGTCTCGCCCTGCGAGGGTGGCGCCGAAATCAGTCTACGCGCGAGCTGCCGACGCGCGCCGAACGCAGCCGCCGAACGCGGTACTCCTTCTCGGCGCGGCACGACGGCGGCGCCGACGGCGCCGCGGCGACGACGAACGGAGCGGGGGGTGACGAGCCTGACCTCGGCACTGGTTGCAACGGTTAGGGCTGCTTCGTTCCCGACCTGACCCGGTTGGCCGCGCTCCCATGCGAGGAGGCCCGTCGCGGTGGATTCTAGGCGGCGACGCTTGCCACGACGGCTCAGAGGCGAACGCCGAGCTCGTCGCCGCCGAATTCGACGTCGAGCGGCTCGATCACGACCCGTCGCGGGCCCGCCTCGACGACGCCGGCCACCCACGATTCGACGCCGGCCTTGCGCGCGACGGCGACAGTGCGCTCGGCGTCCTCGGGCGGCACGAAGACCGCGAAGCCTGCGCCCATGTTGAACGTGCCGTACGCGCCGCGCGCATCGAGACCGGCCTCGCGCTGCAGGAACTTCAGCACGGCCGGCACTTCGGGCAGCCGGCGGATGCGATACGTGAAGTCGGCGCGATGGCGCATCAGCTTGCGCCAGCCGTGCCCGGTGACGTTGACGCCGTAGCGGACGCGCACGCCGGCGCGAAAGAGCGCTTCGGTGACGGGCGCGTACAGGATCGTCGGCACCAGCAGCGCTTCGCCGAAGCCGATCGGCACCGGACTGTCTGGCACCGGCGTCAGGTAGCCGCGCGGCAGCCGCTCGGCGACGTGGCGCGCGAGGCTGACGCCGTTGGCGTGGATGCCGCTCGACGCGAGCAGCACGATCGCGTCGCCCGGCGCGAGGTGGTCGCCGAGCGTGAGGCGCGACTTCGGGCTGACGATCCCGGTGCACGCCGCCGCGAGGTCGACGCGGCCGCGCTCGACGATGCCCGCCAGCGCCGGCGTCTCGCCGCCGCCCCAGGCGACGCCGCACTCCTCGCACGCGCGCCGCCAGCCGGCGACGAGCGCCGCCGAGCGCGCGCCGTCGTCGAACCAGTCGGAGCCGCCGGCGGCCCAGTACGCCTGCACGACCAGCGGCGTCGCGCCGACGGTGACGAGGTCGTTGACGGCCATCGCGATCGTGTCCTGCGCGATGCCGGCGTACGCGCTCTTGCCGGTGAGCTCGGCGAGCTTGTCGGCGACCAGCGCCTTCGAGCCGAGGCACTCGACGATGCTCGCGAGGTAGAACGGCCCGACTTCGTCGACGAACGCCGACTCGCCGCGCGACGCCGAGACCTCGCTGAAGCCGTGGCCGTCGAGCTGCGCGCCGGTTGCGAGCGCGGCGCGCTGCGCGGCGATCTTGAGCGGGTCGATGCGCCCGTAGTCGACCCCCGATGCGCCGTAGCTGAGCGGGCCGGAAGGCGGGGAGGGCGGTGCGGCCACGTTGGCGGCGATTATCCCGCAGCGGGGCGCGAGCGAGGCCGGCTCGTAGAATCGTACGGATGTCGTCCACGGTGCTGGCGCGCAAGTACAGGCCGCGCAATTTCGAGTCGCTCGTCGGCCAGGCGCACGTGGTCCAGGCGCTCGCCAACGCGCTCACGCAGCAGCGGCTGCACCACGCGTATCTCTTCACCGGAACGCGCGGCGTCGGCAAGACGACGATCGCACGCATCCTCGCCAAGTCGCTCAACTGCACCGGTGCCGACGGCAACGGCGGCATCACGGCGCAGCCGTGCGGCGTCTGCGCCGCGTGTCGCGACATCGACGCCGGCCGCTTCATCGACTACGTCGAGCTCGACGCGGCGTCGAACCGCGGCGTCGACGAGATCTCGCGGCTGCTCGACCAGTCGGTCTACAAGCCGGTCGTCGGCCGCTTCAAGGTCTACCTGATCGACGAAGTGCACATGCTCTCGACGACCGCGTTCAACGCGATGCTGAAGACGCTCGAGGAGCCGCCCGAGTACCTCAAGTTCATCCTCGCGACGACCGACCCGCAGAAGGTGCCGGCGACGGTGCTGTCGCGTTGCCTGCAGTTCAACCTGCGGCCGATGGCGATCGAGACGATCGTCGGCCACCTGCAGACGATCCTCGCCGCCGAGCAGGTCGACGCCGAGCCCGCGGCACTGAAGCTGATCGCGCGCGCTGCGCGCGGCTCGATGCGCGACGCGCAGTCGCTCGCCGACCAGGCGATCGCGTACGGCAGCGGTCGCATCGAGGAAGGCGCGGTGCGGCAGATGCTCGGCGCAGTCGATCGCAGCCAGGCGATCGCGTGCATCGAGGCGGTCGCGGCGCGCGACGGCGCCGCGCTCGTCGGCGCGGTCGACCGGCTGCGCGAGCTCGGCCTGTCGGCGTCGGGAGCGCTCGAGGAGACGGCGAGCCTGCTGCAGGAGATGGCGATCGTGCAGGCGGTTCCGAATGCCGCCGACAGCGACGATCCCGAGCGCGCCGACGCCGTTCGCCTGAGCGCGCTGCTGCCTGCCGACGAGACGCAGCTGCTCTACAGCATCGTGCTCGCCGGCCGTGCCGAGCTGCCGCTCGCGCCCGATGAATACAGCGGCCTCGTGATGGTGCTCCTGCGCATGCTCGCGTTCGCGCCGGCCGGACAAGAGGTGCCCGCGCCTCCGGCAGGCCC
>JASLGD010000641.1 GCA_030150305.1 Caldimonas sp.
GCGGACGTCGGGTGACCGGTGGAGCGGAAGTATTAGGAGGAGGGCCGGCCGTTCAGGCCAGGCCCGGGGGAAATGGAGCGGAACCGGTCACCCGGCGGCCGCGCCAGCGCGCTCGGTGCCCGGATCACGTAAAGCGCACCAAGAACCGCGAAGGTCAGCGCGGGAAGCGCTCGCGCAGCTTCAGCTTCCAGAACTTTCCGGTCGACGTGCGCGGCACCGCGTCGATGACCTCGTACCGATCCGGCAGCTGCCACTTCGCGAAGCCGTGCCGGAGCAGGTGCGCAGCGAGCTCGTCGCGCAGCTTGCTCGCGTCCACTGCAGAGCCGGGCTTCAGAACGATGCACGCCAGCGGCCGCTCGCCCCACTTCTCGTCGGGGATCGCGATCACCGCGGCCTCGGCGATGGCGGGATGCGCCATCAGCGCGTTCTCGAGGTCGACCGAGCTGATCCACTTGCCACCCGACTTGATGAGGTCCTTGGTGCGGTCGGTGATGCGGACGAACGCGAGCTCGTCGATCGTCGCGACGTCGCCGGTGCGCAGCCAGCCGTCGTCGGTGAACTTGTCGGCACTGCGCGGCACCTCGTGGTACGCGCCGGTGATGAACGGGCCGCGCACCTGGATCTCGCCCATCGTCTTGCCGTCGTGCGGCGCGTCGCTGCCCTCGTCCGTGCGGATGCGCACGTCGACGAGCGGCACCGGAACGCCGGCCATCGCGGCGCGACGGAAGCGCTCGTCGTCGCTGGCGTCCTTCAATTCGTTCCTCTGATACGAGACGGTCGCGAGCGGCGACGTCTCGGTCATCCCCCAGCCCTGCACGATCCACACGCCGTGGCGCGCGAACGCGCGGATCAGCGACTCCGGAACCGCCGCGCCGCCGACGAGCGACCGCATTCCGGTCGGCAGCTTCCATCGCCCCGGCTGCTTCTCGAGCGCCTGCTCGTAGAGCTGGATCAAGCCCATCCAGATGGTCGGCACGCCGAGCGCGAGCGTCGGCGGCTCGGCCTTCATCAGGTCGAGCAGGTCCTCGGGGTGCAGGTGCGGGCCGGGGAACACCATCTTCACGCCGAGCATCACCGCGGCGTAGGGGATGCCCCAGCTGTTGGCGTGGAACATCGGCGTCACCGGCAGCACGACGTCGGTGCCCTGCAGGCCCCAGAAATCGGCGAGGCAGCCGACCAGGCTGTGCAGCACCGTCGAGCGATGCGAGTACGCGACGCCCTTCGGCCGCCCGGTCGTCCCCGACGTGTAGCACATCGCGATCGGATCGTCCTCGTCGTGCGCCGCATAGACGAACGCGTCGCCGTCGGCGCGCTCGAGGAGCTGCTCGTAGTCGAGGAAGTCCGGATCGACGCTCGCGCCGGAGAACGGGAACACGATGACGCGGTCGAACGCGTGCTTCTCAGCGAACTGGCGATAGAGCGGCAGCAGCACGTCGTCGACGACGAGGAAGCGGTCCTTGGCGTCGTGCGCGATCCAGCCGATCTCGTCGGCCGACAGGCGCAGGTTCAGCGTGTGCATGACGCCGCCCGCGGCCGGGATGCCGAAGTAGCACTCCAGGTGCGCATGGTGGTTCCAGCACAGCGTGGCGACGCGGTCGCCCTTCTTCAGGCCGAGCGACTGCAGCGCGGCGCCGAGCTTGCGCGTGCGGGCGTGGTACTCGCCGTAGGTGTGCCTGCGCAGCGTCTTGTCGGGCAGCCGCGAGACGATCTCGTTGCGTGCGAACAGCTCGCCGGCGCGGTCGAGCAGATGGTTGAGCGAGAGCGGAACGTCCATCATCGTCGAGCGCATCTCGGTCTCCTCGTTCAGTTGGCGCCGGCGCGGCCGTCGCGCGCCGCGACTGCCGCTTCGTACTCGTCCTTCAGCATCGAGAGGACGACGAGCGAGTCGTAGCCGCTGCCGCTCTTGACGCTCTCGCGCAGCCGCCCTTCCTCGACGAAGCCCTCGCTGCGGTAGAGCGCGAGCGCGCGCTCGTTGGCGCTGCGCACGTCGAGCCAGAAGCGGTGCGCGCCGAGGTCGCGAAACGCGATCTGCGCGAGCAGCCGCACGCACGCACGGCCGTATCCCTGGCCCTTGGGCTGCAGGACGATGCGCTTGAGCTCGACCGACGCGTTCGGGTTGCGGCAGCCCTGCAGGATGACGAAGCCGGCCGACGGATAGCCCTCGCCGGCCTCGACGATGAAGTGGCGGAAGTCGGGGAAGCGCACCGCGCCTTCGTGCTGGACGCGCTCCCACGGCGTGATGAACGGCCGGTTCGCCGGGTCGTCCTCGACCGAGGCGACGAACTCGAGATCCGACAGCATCGTCGGCCGCAAGCGCACGGGGCCGGCGGCGCGCCGCGGCGTGGTCAACCGTGCACCCTGCGCGCTGCGTCGGACCTCACCGAGCGGCAACGAGTCTCTTCAGGCGGCCGTGCGAGGCTCATACGTCGACCTCGACCGCGTCGGCGCGCAGCTCCATCAGCTCGCGCCGCGCCTGCGCTTCGCCCTTGCCCATCAGCTTGGTCAGCGACGCCGCCGTCGAAGCGAAGCCGGCGGCCGCGAAGCCGATCGGCAGCAGACGACGCGTCTCGGGGTTGAGCGTCGTGTCCCAGAGCTGCTCGGCGTTCATCTCGCCGAGCCCCTTGAAGCGGCTCACGCTCCAGCTGCCGGGGCGCGCGCCTTCCTTCTGCAGGCGGTCGAGCGTCGCGCGCAGCTCGTCGTCGTCGAGCGCGTAGATCTTGGCCGCCGGCTTCTTGCCGCGCGCCGGCGCGTCGACGCGAAAGAGCGGCGGCTTGGCGACGAAGACGTGGCCGCGCTCGATCAGCTTCGGGAAGTGGCGGAAGAAGAGCGTCAGCAGCAGGACCTGGATGTGCGAGCCGTCGACGTCGGCATCCGACAGGATGCACACCTTGCCGTAGCGCAGGCCCGAGAAGTCGGGCGTGTCGTCGGCGCCGTGCGGATCGACGCCGACCGCGACCGCGATGTCGTGGATCTCGTTGTTCGCAAACAGGCGGTCGCGCTCGACCTCCCACGCGTTCAGCACCTTGCCGCGCAGCGGCAGGATCGCCTGCGTCTCCTTGTCGCGGCCCATCTTCGCGCTGCCGCCGGCCGAGTCGCCTTCGACGAGGAAGAGCTCGTTCAAGGCGAGGTCGCGGCTCTCGCAGTCGGTGAGCTTGCCCGGCAGCACGGCGACTCCCGAGCCCTTCCTCTTCTCGACCTTGAGGCTCGCGCGCTGGCGCGACTGCGCCTGGCGGATGACGAGCTCGGCGAGCTTCCTGCCGTGCTCGACGTGCTGCGACAGCCACAGCTCGAACGCCGGCCGCACGCACGCCGAGACGAGCCTGAGCGCCTCGCGGCTGTTCAGCCGCTCCTTGATCTGGCCCTGGAACTGCGGGTCGAGCACCTTCGCCGAGAGGACGAAGCTCGCGCGCGAGAAGACGTCGTCGGGCATCACCTTGACGCCCTTGGGCAGGAGCGAATGGAGGTCGATGAATCCCTTCACCGCCTGGAAGAGCCCGTCCTTGAGCCCCGACTCGTGCGTGCCGCCGGCCACCGTGGGAATCAGGTTGACGTAGCTCTCGCGCACCGCGGTGCCGTCCTCGGTGAAGGCGACGCACCACGCCGCGCCCTCGCCTTCGGCGACGTCCTCGCTCTCGCGACCGTCGGCGTGGTGCGCGCCTTCGAAGAGCGGGACGACGGGATCGGCGGTGAGCGTCTGCAGCAGGTAGTCGGAGAGGCCGCCCGAGTACAGCCACTCGATCCGCTCGGGCTCGCCGCGCCCGCCCTTCTCGACCGTGAGCGACACCTTGACGCCGGGCATCAGCACGGCCTTGCTGCGCAGGACGTGCGTCAGCTCGGCGCGCGGCAGCTCGGCGCTCTCGAAGTAGCGCGGATCGGGCCAGACGCGAACGCGCGTCCCGCTCTTGCTCTCGCCTGGCGCCGCCTTCTTCGTCGCCAGCGGCTCGACGACGGCGCCACCGGCGAACGCGATCGTCGCCGCCTGGCCGTTGCGCCACACGGTCACCTCGAGCCGCTTCGCGAGCGCGTTGGTGACGCTGACGCCGACGCCGTGCAGGCCGCCCGAGAAGCTGTACGCGGCGTTGCCGCCCTTGTCGAACTTGCCGCCGGCATGCAGCCGCGTGAAGACGATCTCGACGACGCTGACCTTCTCTTCGGGATGCAGGCCCATCGGGATGCCGCGGCCGTCGTCGTCCACGGTCACCGAGCCATCGGCGTGCAGCGTGACGTCGATCCGCGTGCCGGCGCCGGCGAGCGCCTCGTCGGCGGCGTTGTCGATCACCTCCTGGACGACGTGCAGCGGGTTGTCGGTCCGCGTGTACATGCCCGGCCGCTGCTTGACCGGCTCGAGCCCCTTGAGGACGCGGATCGACTCCTCGCCGTAGCTGCCGCCCTTCGTCTTCGTCGCCATGCGGACGATTCTAGGCAGCGCGCTTCTTCGCTCGCGGCGCCGTGCGCGGTCGCGCTCGCGCCGCGACCGGCGCCGGGGCCGCCCGCTTCGGGGCGGCGGCATCGGCGTCCAACGCCCCGAGGCGCACTGCGAGCACCACCGGCTCCGCGTCCACGCGTACAACACGGCGACGTGCCGCTCTGGCACCTG
>JASLGD010000010.1 GCA_030150305.1 Caldimonas sp.
TCGCCGAACACGGTGATGCACACGGCGAGCGGGCCGCGCGTCGTGTCGCCGCCGATCAGCTCGCACGCCTCGCGGTCGGCGAGCGCGAGGAGGCCGCGCGCGAAGCCGGCGAGGAACGTCTCGTCCGCGCGCGGCAAGGCGAGCGCGAGCGTGAACGCGAGCGGCCGCGCGCCGCACGCGGCGAGGTCGCTGAGGCTGACGGCGAGCGCCTTGTGGCCGAGCCGGTCGGGAGCGACGGTCGAGAGAAAGTGCCGCCCCTCGATGAGCATGTCGGTCGAGACCGCGATCGTCGTCCCCGCCGTGGGCTGCAGCAGCGCGCAGTCGTCGCCGACGCCGAGCGTCGCGCGGCTCGTCGGCCGCGTGAAGAAGCGATCGATGAGCTCGAATTCGCCGAGGTCGGCCATGGTCGCGACGATTATCGGCGTCCCTCGCGCGGCACCGAAGCCGCGGGAAGTTCCGGTTCGCCAGTGCGCGGCAAGTCTGCAATGATCGCTGGCGCCCACATCGCATGCGCCGCGAGCGAACCATGACGAACTCAGAGCCGAAGTCCGCCGAGCTGCGCCGTGCCGCGCTCGACTATCACGAGTTTCCGATTCCGGGCAAGGTCGCGATCGCCGCGACCAAGCAGCTCGTCAACCAGCACGACCTCTCGCTCGCGTACTCGCCGGGCGTCGCCGCCGCGTGCGAGGAGATCGTCGCCGATCCGGCGAACGCATTTCGCTTCACGTCGCGCGGCAACCTGGTCGCGGTCATCACCAACGGCACGGCGGTGCTCGGCCTCGGCGACATCGGGCCGCTCGCGGCCAAGCCGGTGATGGAAGGCAAGGGCGTGCTGTTCAAGAAGTTCGCCGGCATCGACGTCTTCGACATCGAGGTCAACGAAAAGAACCTCGACAAGCTGATCGACCTCATCGCCGCGCTCGAGCCGACGTTCGGCGGCATCAACCTCGAGGACATCAAGGCGCCGGACTGCTTCTACGTCGAGCGCGCGCTGCGCTCGCGGATGCGGATCCCGGTCTTCCACGACGACCAGCACGGCACCGCGATAGTCGTCGGCGCCGGCGTGCTCAACGCGCTCAAGGTGAGCGGCAAGCGGATCGAGGACGTCAAGCTCGTCACTTCGGGCGCAGGTGCCGCCGCGCTCGCGTGCCTGGGCCTGCTCGTGAAGCTCGGCATCCGGCGCGAGAACATCTGGGTCACCGACCTGGCCGGAGTCGTCTGGCGCGGCCGCACCGAGCTGATGGATGAAGACAAGATCGTCTACGCGCAGCCGACCGAGATGCGCACGCTCGCCGAGGTGATCGCGGGCGCCGACATCTTCCTCGGCCTGTCCGCGGCCGGCGTGCTCAAGCCCGAGATGGTGGGCTCGATGGCAGCGCGCCCGATCATCTTCGCGCTCGCCAATCCGACGCCCGAGATCCTGCCGGAGGAGGTGCACGCGGTGCGCGACGACGCCATCGTCGCCACCGGCCGCACCGACTATCCGAACCAGATGAACAACGTCCTCTGCTTTCCGTACATCTTTCGCGGCGCGCTCGACTCGGGGGCGACGACGATCACGATCGAGATGGAGATCGCCGCCGTGCACGCGATCGCCGAGCTCGCCCAGGCCGAGCAGAGCGAGGTGGTGACCGCGGCGTACGCAGGCGCGAAGCTGAGCTTCGGCCCCGAGTACCTGATCCCGAAGCCGTTCGATCCGCGCCTGATGATGCGGATCGCGCCGGCGGTCGCGCGCGCCGCCGAGGCGTCGGGCGTCGCGGCGCGGCCGATCGCAGACATGGAGGCGTACCGCGCCAAGCTGCAGACGTTCGTCTACGCGTCGGGCACGGCGATGCGGCCGATCTTCAACCTCGCCAAGACGGCGGAGAAGAAGCGCATCGCGTACGCCGAGGGCGAGGAGGAGCGCATCCTGCGCGCGGTGCAGGTCGTCGTCGACGAGAACCTCGCGCGGCCGACGCTGATCGGCCGCCCCGAGGTGATCGCGCAGCGGATCGCGAAGTTCGGCCTGCGCCTCGAGGCCGAGCGCGACTACGACCTCGTCAACACCGAGCACGATCACCGCTATCGCGCCTACTGGCAGACGTACCACCAGCTGACGGCGCGAAAGGGCGTCACCGCGCAGCTGGCGAAGATCGAGATGCGGCGTCGATTGACGCTGATCGGCTCGATGCTGCTGAAGAGCGGCGAGGTCGACGGCATGCTGTGCGGCACGTGGGGCTCGACCGGAATCCACCTCCACTACATCGACCAGGTGATCGGCCTGCGGCCGGGCGCGAAGACGTACGCGTGCATGAATGCGCTGCTCCTCCCGGGGCGCCAGGTCATGCTCGTCGACACCCACGTCAACTACGACCCGACCGCCGAGCAGCTCGCCGAGATCACCTTGATGGCGGCCGAGGAGATGATGCGCTTCGGCCTCACGCCCAAGGCAGCGCTGCTCTCGCACAGCAACTACGGCTCGAGCAACCAGCCGTCGGCGGTCAAGATGCGGCAGACGCTCGCGCTGCTTCACGAGCGCGCGCCGTGGCTCGAGGTCGACGGCGAGATGCACGGCGACACGGCGCTCGACGGCGCCTACCGGCACGAGCTCATGCCGTCGAGCCCGCTGACCGGCGAGGCCAACCTGCTCGTCCTGCCGAACATCGACGCCGCCAACATCGCCTACAACCTGCTGAAGACGGCGGCCGGCGGCGGCATCGCGATCGGGCCCGTGCTGCTCGGCGCGGCGCAGCCGGTCCACATCCTGACGCCCTCGGCGACGGTGCGCCGCATCATCAACATGACCGCCCTCGCCGTGGCGGACGCCAATGCGGCCCGCTGACGGACGGTAGCGTCGCCAGAAGCCGCTCCGCCACTCATCTACGCAGAGAGCGTGTACTAACTTAAATCCCGCGACGGGTGCCCAAAATTGTGGCAAAGGGTTGAGGTTTCCGCACCGATTCGGTAACATCCCGCGATTGTTCGTTCAGGGATTTCCCGTGGTTTTGTCGGGTCGGCTGCAACTGTGGCGGCCACTGCTCCGGTGGGGAGCGGGTGTCGGCGTCGCAGGGTTGCTGTCGATCGGGGCGGTTCACGCGCGAGAGGAGGCGCATTCCGTTCCCACCGTATCCATCGCCGCGCTTCCCGCCGAAGCGCAGGCGGTCGAGCGTGCGATCCGCGAAGGCGGACCGTTCGCCTTTCCGAAAGATGGCATCGTCTTCGCCAACCGCGAGCGCTTGCTTCCGCGACAGTGGCGCGGCTACTACCGCGAGTACACCGTGCCGACCCCCGGCGCGGTCGACCGCGGCGGCAGGCGCATCGTCTGTGGCGGACCCGAGCCGCAGGCCCCCCTGGCGTGCTACTACACCGCTGACCACTACGCGAGTTTTCGCCGCATCACGCCATGAGCGCAGCAGCCATTTTTCATGAACAGGAGGAACGTGACATGCTCCTGCAGACCCTCCGTCCCAACATCGTCCAGTCGATCCGCGCTTATCGGGTCGATGACCTGATGCACGCGGCGCGTCAGGCCGGGCAGCATTTCCTCTACGCGAATCTGACGTCGGCGCAATCTAAACAGGACGTCCTCGACGGCATCGCCGAGTCGTTCACGTTCCCCGCGCACTTCGGCAAGAACCTCGACGCGCTGTTCGACTGCATGACCGACCTCGTCCACAAGGCCGGTCCGCAGCCCGGCTTCGTCGTCGTTCTCGAGCAGTTGCCGGACAACCCGCGCTTCGACCGGGAGGCGCGCGAGCAGCTCCTCGACGTCTTCCGCGACGCCGCGGACTTCTGGGCGGAGCGAAAAGTCCCGTTCAGGTGCTTCTATTCTTTTCAGTAGCCCGCTCCCAAGAAATCGGGTCATGGGAGCGGGCGACGGAAGTGGCCCCCGGAACGCAGAACGTCAACGCCGGCGACAAGCCGGTCAAGGCCGCCAAGACGGCGGCGAACAGCAGCTTCGGCGCGAACATGCCGCTCATGAGCAGCGCGTTCGACACAGCAAGGTGGCTCACCGCGGCCTAGCCGCGCGAGCCCCTTGCTTCGCAAGGTCAGGGCTGCTCCTTCCCCGCGGCGCTCCCCTCCCTCCGAGAGGGAGGGGCCGACCCCTCCGGGGTCGATCAGTTTTGCGCGAGCGCGGCAGCCAGGACGAGGTATTCGCTGACCGGCACCTCTTCGGCACGGCGCTGAACATCGAAGCAATCTAACGCACCGCGCGCGTCGAGCCAGCGGCCGAGCGTGTGGCGCAGCAGCTTGCGCCGCTGCGAGAAGGCGACCGTCACGATCTCGCGCAGCAGCGCGGGATCGACGTCCGCGGGCGCTGCCCGCGGCACCATCCGCGCGACCGTCGAATCGACGCGCGGCGGCGGATCGAAGGCGTCGGGCGCGACGTCGAAGAGCGGCTCGATCGCATAGCGCCACTGCAGCATCACGGTGAGCCTGCCGTAGTCCTTGCTCGCCGGCGCGGCCGCCATGCGGTCGACCACCTCCTTTTGCAGCATCACGTGCTGGTCGCGGACGACCGCGGCCGCATCGAGCAGGTGAAAGAGGATCGGCGTCGAGATGTTGTACGGCAGGTTGCCGACGACCCGCAGCTGCGCCGGCCGACGCGCGGCGGCGAGCGCGACGAAGTCGACCGCGAGCGCGTCGGCTTCGACGACGTCGAGCCCTGGCGTCCTCCGCAAGCGCGCGGCGAGGTCGCGGTCGATCTCGATGACGGTGAGGGCGCCGGCGTGGTCGAGCAGCGGCGCCGTCAGCGCGCCGCGCCCCGGCCCGATCTCGACGAGCGCATCGCCCGGACGGGGATCGATCTCGCGAACGATCCGCGCGATGACCGCGGGATCGACGAGGAAGTGCTGGCCGAAGCGCTTCCTCGCGTGCGTCACGGCCCGACGCGCCGCTACTGCGGCGGCTCGCGGTACTCGATGTACGAGCGGCCGCGCAGGTCGCGCAGCCACTCGGCGAACGCTTCCTCGAACTTCTGCTCGCGCAGGATGTTCCTCGCCTGGTCGCGCAGCTGCCGGTTGTCGAGCGTGATCTGGCGTCGATCGACGACCTGCACGAGGTGCAGGCCGAAGCGCGTCGTCACCGGATCGGAGAGGCCGCCCACCGGCAGCTTCGCGATCGCCTCCTCGAACTCGGGAACGAACGACCCCGGCGACGCCCAGCCGAGGTCGCCGCCCTGTGCCGCGCTGCCGTCCTCCGAGTTTTCGCGCGCCAGCTGCTCGAAGGTCTTCCTTCCCGCCTCGATGTCGCTCTTGAACTGCAGCAGCCGCCGCGCCGCCGCCTCGGGGCTGAGCTCGGGCGAGGGCCTGAGCAGGATGTGACGCACGCGCGACTGGTCGATCGTGAAGTTGGACGAATCCTTGCGCTCGAGCAGCTTGACGACGTGAAAGCCGGCGCCGCTCTTCAGCACCTCGGGCGCGACCTCGCCCGGCTTCAGCCGCTCCACTGCACGCAGGAAGAGATCGGGCAGGCGATCGGTCATGCGCATGCCGATCTCGCCGCCCTGCGCGCGATTGGCGTCGTCGGAGACGTCGCGTGCGACGGCGGCGAAGTCCTCGCCGCCCTGCACGCGCTTCAACGCCGCCTCCGCGCGCGCGCGCCGCTCGGCGACGACGGCGTCGGATGCGCCGTCGGGAACGCTGACGAGGATCTGCGCCACGTTGATCTCGGTGCCGATGCCGGCGGCCTTGCGCCGCTTCTCGATCAGGTCGTCGATCTCGGCATCGCTGATCCGGATCCGGCTGCCGACCTCGCGCTCGCGCACGCGCTCGACGAGGATCTGGTCGCGGATGCTCTCGCGGAACTTGGCGTAGCTGATGCCTTCCTGGCGCAGCCGCTCGCGCAGCTGCGGCATCGTCATCTGGTTCTGTTGCGCGACGTTGGCGACCGCGCGGTCGAGCTCGGGATCGTCGACGCGGGCACCGCTCTCGCGGGCGTTGGTGA
>JASLGD010000036.1 GCA_030150305.1 Caldimonas sp.
GGAGTGGATCGCGACGCTGGCGGACTGGGTCCTGCGGCTGCAGCCAAAGCTCGCGCCAGGCGCGGCGCCGCCGATCGCCATCTCGATCGCCGGACTGCGTGCGAGTCACGGACGCGCAGGTCAGGTTGTTGAGAAGAAAAATGGCAGAAGGAAAGACGATCGCGGCAGCCGCTGCGGCGGCGGGCATGAGCGAGCGCAGCGCATACGCGTGGAAGGCCGGCGCGCTGCCCGGTGAAACGAGGGAGAGCCGGACGTGGCGCACGCGCCCCGATCCGTTCGCATCGGTCTGGGAGGCGGAAGTCGTTCCACTGCTTCGAGCGGACACCGACGGCATTCTCGAGGCGACGACGGTCCTGTCCGAGCTGCAGCGCCGCCACGGCACCGTCTATGGGCCCGGCCAGCTGCGGACGCTGCAACGGCGCATGCACGAGTGGCGCGCTCACCAGGGGCCCGGCAAGGAAGTCATGTTCGAGCAGCGACACGAGCCCGGGCGCGAGGGCGCGTTCGACTTCACTGATTGCAACGAGCTGGGCGTGACGATCGCCGGGCAGGCATTCGTTCACCTGCTCTTCCAGTTCGTGCTGAGTTTCAGCAAATGGCGATGGGTCGGCCTGGCGTTCTCCGAAACGTTCGAGGCACTCGTCCACGGCCTGCAGGACGCGCTCGCGGCCATCGGCGGCGCGCCGCAGGTCTGGCGAAGCGACAACCTGTCGGCGGCGACTCACCAGATTCCCGGCGGCGGGCGAGAGCTCAATCGACGATTCGCCGCGGTGCTCGACCACTACGGCGCCAGCTCGACACGCATCGAGCCCGGCGAGTCTCACCAGAATGGCATCGTGGAGAAAGCCCACGACGTTCTCAAGTCCTCGCTCTCGCAAGCCCTGGTGCTGCGCGGAAGTCGCGACTTCGCGTCGGTGCCTTCCTACATGACGTTCGTCGCCGAGGTGGGCGACCGTCTCAATCGCGGCGGACCGGCGGAGCGACTCGCTCAGGAACGCCCCCACTTGCGGCCGCTGCCCGCCACGAGGCTCCCGGAATACACCACGTACACGGCGGTCGTCCGTCCGTGGAGCACGATCAACTTCTCGCGACGCATCTATTCCGTGCCGGCGCGCCTCATCGGGTGCGAGGTCGAGGTCCGCCAACACCCGGATGTCATCGAGATCTGGTACCGGCGCAAACTGACCGAGAGCATGCCTCGCTTGCGCGGCGAGCAATACCACCGCATCGATTATCGGCACGTCATATGGTCGCTCGTGCGCAAGCCGGGCGCCTTCGCCCGATATCGGTATCGCGAGGAGCTCTTTCCCTCGCTCGTCTTTCGGCGCGCCTACGATGCCCTGCGAGACGCACGCGGCGAGCGTGCCGACGTCGAGTACGTGCGCATCCTGCACCTCGCGGCGAGCACGACGCAGGCTCGCGTCGAGGCGGTTCTCGAGCAGCTTCTCGCAGGCGGAGACCGCCTCGACTTCGCCGCCGTCAAAGCGCTCGCCGCGCCCGACAAGCCGATCATTCCCGAGGTGCACATCCCGCCTCCCGATCTGACCGTCTACGACCGCCTGCTCGCCGGAGGTGCATCATGAGCGACCTGACCGTCGACCAGGCCTCGCGAATGCGCGAGCTCCTCACCCGCTTCAAGCTCCCGACCGTGGCCACCGAGGTCATCACGCGATTGACCGACGCCGGCCACGCCGCCGCCCTGCCGTCGCTTCTGGCCGTCCTTGAAGCCGAGGCCGACGAGCGCGGACAACGACGCACCGAGCGGCTGCTGCGCGCGTCGCGATTGCCCGCCGACAAGACCTTCGAAACGCTCGATCGCGGACGACTGCCGCGCCCCGTCCTCACTCGGCTCGACGAGCTCGCGACTGGAGACTTCCTCGATCGCGCGGACAACGTCCTCTGCTTCGGATTGCCCGGGCGGGGCAAGACTCACGCGGCTTGCGCCCTCGGACACGCCCTCGTGCGCCGCGGTCACGCCGTTCTCTTCACGCCGACCTTCCGCCTTGTGCAGGAGCTGCTCGCCGCGAAACGCGATCTCATCCTGCCTCGGGCTCTCCAGAAACTCGACGCCTTCGAGCTGCTCATCCTCGACGACATTGGCTACGTGCAGCAAAGCGCTGACGAGGTCGAGGTCCTCTTCACCTTGATGGCCGAGCGTTACGAGCGCCGCTCGCTGCTCATCACCAGCAACCTCACTTTCGGCGAGTGGGATCGGATCTTCAAGAATCCGATGACGACTGCCGCCGCCATCGATCGCCTCGTCCACCACTCGGCCATCCTTGAATTCGGTGGAAAGAGCAAACGTGCAGACGAGGCCGAGCAGCGCGCGAAGGCCAACGTCCACGAGGCCCGACCCTGACGACAACTACAGCGCGACGACGATTACCCCGAACGACGACAATTACACGAATGGAGAAGCTTCAACTCGGGCTGACGCGATGGTCGCCGAAGCCCACCGGAACCTGGAGGTCGAACCTGCAAGAATAGTTGTCGCCAACCTGCAGGAATAGTTGACGTCGATCACCCGTGCTCGGTCGCGGTTGTCCAATCGTGTGTCGAGCCAACGAGCAACCTTCCACGCGAGCTCCGCGTGACGGAGCTCGTCGCGCGCGATACGGCG
>JASLGD010000044.1 GCA_030150305.1 Caldimonas sp.
CTTGGCGACGAAGAAGGCGACGTCCTCGGGCATCGGCGTCGCCTCCTGCTCGGCCTTCTTCATCAGGATCGCGACGCGCATCTCGAGCTCGGGCGGCTCGATCGCGACCGTCAGGCCGGCGTCGAAGCGGGACGTCAATCGCTCGGTGATGTCGACGAGACCCTTGGGGTAGGTGTCGCTCGTCATGATGATGTGCGCGCGCTTCGCGAGCAGCGCCTCGAAGGCGTTGAAGAACTCCTCCTGCGTGCGCTCCTTGCCGGCGAAGAACTGCACGTCGTCGATCAGCAGCAGGTCGAGCGAGTGGTACTTGGCCTTCAGTTCGTCAAAGGTCTTGCGCTGGTAGTTCTTCACCACGTCGGTGATGAACTGCTCGGCGTGCAGGTAGAGGATCCGCGCATCAGGCCGGTCGGCGAGGAGCGCGTTGCCGACGGCATGGATCAGGTGCGTCTTGCCGAGCCCGACGCCGCCGTAGATGAAGAGCGGGTTGTACATGAGCCCCGGCGAGCCCGCGACGTGCAGCGCCGCGGTGCGCGCCATCTGGTTGGCGCGGCCGGGGACGAGGGTGTCGAACGTGAGCGCCGGGTTGAGGCGGCTGCGCGACGGCATCGCGTGGGCCGCGCCGTGCGCAGCGCCGTTCAGCGCAGCAGCGGCAGCACCGGCGGTGCCAGTGCCGACAGACTGCTCCGCGGCGTGCCCGTTCATCGTTTCGCCGCTTCGGCGCGGCGCGGGATCTGCGCCGGCCGATGCGCCCCGTGCGCGCGGCGGGGAAGCAGCGGCGCCGTTCTCCGGGCGGCCCGCTCCGTCGCGCGGGGCGAGCGCGACGTCGAGACGGACCGGCTTGCCGGCGATCTCGCTCAGAACCGACTCGATCCGGCCCGCGTACTGGTGGCGGATCCAGTCGAGCTTGAATCGATTGGGCACCCGCAGCGTCACGACGGCCGCGGTGCCCTCGTCGGCGACCTCGGCGTCAGCGAGGGGGCGGATCCAGGTGTTGAATTGCTGGTCTGGCAGCTCCGACGCCAAGCGTTCGCAGCCGCGTTGCCAGAGATCGGGTCTCATATGTGGAGAAGTCGCCCGCTAAAACCCTAGATTGTAGATCAGGACGGCCGCCGAACGCCAGTTATCCACAGGGGAAAATACGGGTGGCGCCGAGCGCGATCGGAGCGCAGCACTTGGCCGGGCGGTTGACGGACTTCACGCCTCTTGCTGTAATAGCAGGTTGCCCGCGACGGGCGCTCATGGTTGGCGGCCACGCGCAATTCGACTGCGCTGGAGGTCGCGCCGGCCGGCAGGAATCTCTCGATGAAACGCACCTATCAAGCCTCCAAGGTTCGTCGTGCCCGCACGCACGGCTTTCTCGTCCGCATGAAGACGCGCGGCGGCCGTGCCGTCATCAACGCCCGGCGCGCCAAGGGGCGCAAGCGCCTCTCGGTCTGACGCGACGCGGATGCCGGCGCGCGCGCCAGCGACGCCGGCGCTCCGCCGTCTGGCCGCGTCGGCCGATTTCGAGCGGGTCCTTCGCACGCGCAGCCGGGCCAGCACCGACCGGTTCTCGCTGCACCACCTCGCCGAGCGGCCGGCGCCCCGGTCCCGCTCCGGGCCGTCAAAGTTATCAACAGATTCGGAACCAGCGAGCGCATACCCTGTGGAAGACTTCGCCACCGCGGTGCGGTCGTCGGCGCCGATCTGGGTCGGCGCCGTCGTTCCGAAGCGCCACGCCAGGCGCTCGGTGACGCGTTCGCTGCTGAAGCGGCAGATCTACGCCGCGGCCGAGCGCCACCGCGAGGCGCTGGCGCCCGGCCTGTGGATCGTTCGCCTGCGCGCGCCGTTCGAGCGCCAGCAGTTCCCGAGCGCGAGCTCGGTCGCGCTGCGCCGCGCGGTGCGCGCCGAACTCGAGGCGTTGCTGCGCGGCGTGCCTTCGGAGTTCCGTCGATGAGCTCGTGGCCGCAAGCCGCGTTGGTGGGCGTCGTGCGCGCATACCGCTTCCTGCTGAGCCCATGGCTCGGCAGCGCCTGCCGCTTCACGCCGACGTGCTCCGTCTATGCGCTCGAGGCGCTCGAGCGGCACGGCGCCGCCGCCGGACTGGCGCTGACGGTCGCCCGGATCGCGCGCTGCCATCCCTGGTGCGCAGGCGGGCACGATCCGGTCCCGAGCCGGCGGCCGCGCTTGTTCACCGCCCTCGTCGCGCGCGAAGCGCACGCCGAGTCGCCCGCTCCTCCTCGCCCATGACCGACATCCGCCGCACCGTACTCTGGGGCGTCTTTCTCGCCTCGCTCTTCTTCATCTGGGAGTCGTGGAACCGGCACAACGGCCAGCCGTCGCTGTTCGGCCCGCCGCCGGCGCGCGTCGCGGCTCCTTCGACCGTGCCCGGGCCGGCGACTCCGCCGACCGCGAGCGTCGGTGTGCCTGCGATCCCGGCGACGCCGGCGTCGGGTGCCGCGGCCTCGCCGGTGACGGCCGCGGCCGCGCCTGCCGCGGCCGCCTCGGCGCCGATCCCTTCGCAGCAGGTCACGGTGACGACCGATCTCGTGCGCGCGACGATCGACAGCATCGGCGGAACGCTGGTCCGCCTCGAGCTGCTGCAGCAGGCCGAGTCCGTCCACTCGAAACAGCCCGTCGTCCTCTTCGACAGCTCGCCGACGCGTCTTTATCTCGCCGAGACCGGCCTCGTCCCGCCGCAGGGCGGCGGCGGCCTGCCCAACCACCACACGCCGATGCGGATCCTGCCCGGCGAGCGCTCGCTCGCCAACGGCGCGAACGACGTGAAGGTCGTCCTGGAAAGCGATCCGGTGGGCGGCCCCACGATCCTCAAGACGTACACGTTCCACCGCGGGGACTACGTCATCGACGTGCAACAGCGGGGCAAGAACGGCGGCACGGCACGCGGCAATCAGC
>JASLGD010000093.1 GCA_030150305.1 Caldimonas sp.
CAAACCAACCCAGTTCGATAGGGACCGACATGGATACTTCACTGTTTCGCACTCTTCTACTGACCCTCGCCTTCTGGGCGCTGCCGTTCGCGTCGGCTCACGCTCAGCAGGCGCCGATCAAGATCGGTGTGCTGATGCCGCTCAAGAGCGTCATAGGCAAGCAGGGCCAGCAAGGCGCCGACCTCGCGGCCGAGATGATCAACGAGCAGGGGGGCGTCCTAGGCGGCCGCCGCATCGAGCTGATCACCTATGACTCGAATTTTTCTCCCGTCGACGGCGTCTCGGCCGCACAGCGGCTCATCAATCAGGACAAGGTGCAATTCATTGCCGGTGAGATCGGCAGCACACCCGCCCTTGCCGTCCTGCAGATCGCTCGTTCGACAAACACGCTGTTCATGGTTGCCGTGCCCAAGCACCCGGATATCACAAAGTCCGGCTATGGAAGGGTCTTCCGACTCAACACGACGCTCGACGCTGATGCGGCATACAGCGACAAGTACCTCGACGCAAAGATCCAGTCGAAAAAGCTCGCGATCGTCGCCGAGAACAGCGATTACGGCCGCTACACCATCGATAGCTCGAAAAAGCACTTCGGGCCGCGACTCGTTGACGCGGAGACGTTCGAGCTGACTCAGAACGACTTCACCACCTTGATGAGCAAGGTCAAGGCGAGCGGCGCCGACACTGTGTGCATCGTGGCAGGTAAACCCGAACAGGCGGCCGCTGCGCTTCGCGCGATGTCGCAACTCGGTCTGCAGGTTCACCGTTGCATGGCGGTTGGTGTCCTCAACGCGCAAAGTCTGGCGCTTGCTGGCGATGCGGCCGAAGGCGCCTTCGGTTCCGACATCTACACGGCCTCGCTAGCCAACCCGCTGAACGAACAATTCGTGAAGCGCTTCCAGGCCAAGTACGGAAACACGCCTGAGAAGATCGAAGAGCTCGGCTTTGAGGCGGTCTGGCTTGTCGCCAAGGCGATCGCGGCCGCTGGCACGGCGACGGATACCGAGAAGGTGGCCGAGGTGTTGCACAAGGGCACTTGGCCGACGCCGCGCGGCGACATCACCTTCGATCAGGGCGGTCAGGCGCAAGCCAAGCGTTATGTCGATTTCGTCGTCAAGAGCGGCAAGCTCACAGTCGCGAACTGATCGCCATGTCTGAGCTCGTTCTCCAGTTGGTGGCGAACGGCGTCTCGACCGGTGTGGGCTACGCGCTGGTCGCGCTCAGCCTGACCCTTGTGTTCGGCGTCCTGCACGTCATCAACTTCGCCCACGGCGAGATTTTTATGGTGGGCGCGCTCACGGCCTTGCTGGGCACGCGCGTCGGGGTGCCCTACGGCTTGACCCTTCCCTTGGCGCTGGTGGCCGGGACCGGGCTCGGGGCCGTCCTCGACTGGATCTGCGTTCGGCCCCTGCTGGCGCGAGGTAGCGACAAGACCGAGGTTTTGCTTAGCACCTTCGCGGCGTCCATCCTCGTCTACGAAGGCGTGGCGCTTGCGTACGGCAGTCAGCCAGCCGACGTTTCTGGTGTGCCAGGCGTCCTCTCGCTGGGGCCGGTGGCATTGACGTGGCAGCGCATCTTCGTCCTGCTAGCTGGAATCGTCGTGCTCGTCGCGCTCGAGCTGGTGTTGAAACGGACGCGCTTCGGCGTGCAGATGCGCGCGATTGCGCAAAGCCCATTCGCTGCCAGCGTGATCGGCATCCGCATCCAGCGGATCAGCAGCTTGACCTTCGTGCTCGCGGCCGCAATCGCTGCACTCTCAGGCGCCCTGTTGGCACCGGCCATCTTCTTTTCTCCGACCATGGGCCACGCAACCATGATCAAGGCGTTCGTCGTCGTTGTGATGGGAGGACTTGGCAGCGCGCGTGGAGCCGTCATTTTCGGCCTGCTGCTCGGCGTGTTCGAAGCGCTGGTCGGAGGATTTCTGTCGGAAGGGTTTGCCGCGGTCGCCGTATACGCGTTGATGCTGGTGACGCTGCTCTGGCGCCCAACAGGACTGCTGGGACGGCCGGCATGAAGGAGCTCCTCGTTGTTCGAGCGGCGGCCGTCGTGGTGGTCGCCGCGCTGATCGCTTGGCTATGTACATCGCCCTACATTGCCGACGTCGCGGCGTATGCCGTGGCTCTCGCCCTTTTCGCCGTCGCGGTGGGGCTCACGTTCGGCCAGCTCGGTTACGTGAGTTTCGGTCACGCTGCGTTCCTTGGGCTCGGCGCCTACTTTGTCGGATTGCTGGTGAGCTATACCGGCCTGAGCTACTGGATTCTGCTGCCCGTTTCAATCGTGCCGGGGATCTTGCTAGGCGCGCTCGTCGGCTGGGCATCGGTCAGGGTCGGCGGCGCCTATTTCGCCATCGCGACGTTGACGCTAGCGGAGATGCTTCGCCTTCTCGCGCTCAATTGGGTCGATCTGACGCGTGGCCCGATGGGCATGCTCGTGATGGTGCCGCCGCTGGATTGGGCCAAGTTGTTCGGATGGAGCCCGCAGCAGGCCTATCTTTTCGTCCTCGTCACCGTATTGGGCCTTGTTCTAGTCCTGCTGTCTCGCGTCATCGCTGGACCTCTCGGACGGGCTTGGGCGTTCGTCGGACAAGCGCCGGCGCTGGCCGAATCGGTCGGCATCCCGGCTATTGGCGCCCGGGTGATCAACGTAGCCTTGTCTGGAGGCATCGCGTCGCTCGCGGGCGGTCTGCTGATCCCAAAGGCTCTGGTACTGTCGCCTGACCTGTTCTCTACTTCACTATCGGCGACGGGGCTGCTCTCGGTCGTGCTCGGCGGCAAGGCGACCCTCATGGGGCCGGTGATCGGCGGCTTGCTGTTCGGTCTCTTGCCCGAGGCCCTTCGCGCCGTCGATCAGTACCGGATGGCGCTCTTCGCGCTGCTTCTCCTGGTCGCGGTCCGAGTCCTGCCTGGCGGCATTACATCGCTCGTGCCCAGACTTTGGCGCGCGAAGTCTACGAGACTCGCAGTCACGGCAGTGCCATCGGCAGACGCTGCTAAAACAGCCGGCCCGATCGCGACCGCCGACGACGGCGCGGGGGCGGCAGTCGAAGTGGTCAACCTGACTCGCCGATTCGGAGGACTCACCGCAGTCAAGGGCGTCTCCTTCAACGTCTCCCACGGCGAGCTTGTCGGCCTGATCGGGCCGAATGGCGCGGGGAAGACGACTTGCTTTTCAATGATCAGCGGGTTTTTGGAAGCGAGTGAGGGGGAGATCCGTCTCAACGGCACATCGCTGCGAGGCGTGGCCCCCAATCGCGTCGCTGCGATGGGGCTGGTGCGCACCTTTCAACAGACCGCGCACTGCGCGGGATTGTCCGTGCGAGACAACGTGCTCTTCGCGTCGTACTTGCTTCACCGCGAACGGCCGTGGGCAGGCGTGATCCGCACCCCGGCGTACCGGGTGCGCGAAGACGAGCGCATGGCGCATGCCATGGACTGCCTGCGTGCGGTCGGACTGCACGACCGCGACAACGCACTCGCGGGAACCCTTTCGTATGGCGACCAGAAGCTGCTCGGCGTGGCCATAGCGCTGGCGGCGCGCCCCCGCGTTCTTCTTCTCGATGAACCCGCCGCCGGGCTGAACCACACCGAGGGGCTGCGCCTCGCGGAGGTCTTGCGCGCCTTGCAGCTTGAGCACTGCACGATTCTGATCATCGACCACAACCTGCCGTTGCTGATGTCGATCTGTGAGCGCATCGTTGTTCTCCAGCACGGCGAAAAGATCGCGGAAGACCGCCCGGCGGCCATTGCAGAACACCCGCAGGTGCTCAAGGCGTACTTGGGGACACCCGACCTGGAGGCGCAGACGTGATGCTCAGCGTCAAGGGCCTGAAGGTCTCATACGGTGCCGTCTCGGCTGTGAACGGCGTATCCATGCAGATCGGCCGCGGTGAGGTCGTGGCTCTGGTAGGTGCCAATGGGGCCGGAAAGTCCTCGATCCTAAACGCACTCATGGGCCTCATTCGCCACAGCGCGGAAGAGCTCTCGATGGAGACAACGCCAATTCAGTCATTGGATACGCGGCAACGAATCCAGGCCGGCATTGCACTCTCACCCGAGGGAAGGCACGTCTTTCCGCTGCTGACAGTGCGAGAGAACATCGACCTGGGGTTTATCGGCAGCGACCCGTCCTCGATGACGACGCGTCGCCAATCGATGTACGCGCGATTCCCGCGCTTGAGCGAGCGCGAGTGGCAAGCAGCCGGCAGTCTCTCCGGCGGCGAGCAGCAGATGCTCGCTATCGCGCGCGCGGTGATGGCCGGGCCGAAGTTGCTGATGCTCGACGAGCCAACGCTCGGGCTGGCTCCGATCGTGGTCCGTGACCTCATCACGGCTATCCGCGCTTTGCGCGATTCCGGAATGTCGGTCCTGCTTGCAGAACAGAACACGGAGATGGCCTTGTCCGTGGCTGATCGCGGTTATGTCGTGCAATCGGGCCGGATCGTCAAACAGGACAGCGCCAAGGCGCTGAAGGCGGACGACAGCGTCCGCGAAGCTTTTATGGGGATGTGATGAGCCAGCCAGCCCTTCTCCGCGGTGCGCCACCGCACCACTTCGTTGACGAGCCGTGGCTCGCGCTTCGGGACGAGCCCATCCTCGAACCCGATCTGCCGATCGTCGATCCGCATCACCACCTTTGGGACCGTCGGCCACACAGCTTGTATCTCCTGCCGGAGCTTCTCGCGGACATCGGCAGTGGGCATCTGGTCCGCGGCACTGTGTTCATCGAGTGCACTTCCATGTATCGCGCCGATGGCGATCCGCGCTTCGCGTGCGTCGGCGAAGTCGAGTTTGTCAACGGGATCGGTGCGATGAGCGCGAGCGGCGTTTACGGCCCGGTGCGGGCGTGCGCTGGAATCATCGGCAAGGTCGACCTGACGCAAGGTGCGGCTGCCCGCGACCCCCTCGAGGCGATGATCGCCCGTGCGCCGGACCGTTTTCGGGGCGTCCGCCACATGGCCGCCTGGGACACTAGCAAGGAAGTCAGCACACTCGTTCGTCCCCCGCCGCCC
>JASLGD010000166.1 GCA_030150305.1 Caldimonas sp.
GACGCCGTTCATGTCGCAGCCGTCGAACCGGAGCTCGCCGCTGCGGCAGCGCAGCAGGCCGGCGATGGCGTTGATCAGCGTCGTCTTGCCGGCGCCGTTCGGGCCGACGACCGAGAGCAGCTCGCCGGCCTTCAGCTTCAGCGAGACGCCCCAGAGCGCCGGCGCCGCGCCGTACCAGACCTCGAGGCCGTCGACGTCAAGCATGGGCGCGCCCGAGATACGCGGTCATCACCTCGGGCCGCTGCATGACGTCGGCGGCGCGGCCTTCGGCGAGCAGCTCGCCGTGGTGGAAGACGACGACGCGGTCGGTGAGCGCCATCACCGCGCGCATGACGTGCTCGACGAAGACGATCGTCGCGCCCTGGTCGCGGATGCGGCGGATGAGCGCGACCGCGCTGTCGATCTCGCTCGGCGTCAGCCCGCACAGCACCTCGTCGAGCAGCACCAGGCGCGGCCGCGACGCGAGGGCGCGCGCGAGCTCGAGGAACTTGCGCTGGTGCAGGTTGAGCTCGTCGGGGAGCGCGTCGGCCTTGGCGGCGAGGCCGGTGAAGTCGAGCCACTCGCGCGCCGCGGCGCGCGCAGCGCGCGGCGTCGCGATGCCGCCGCCGAACATCGCCGCGAGGGCGACGTTGTCGAGCACCGTCATGTGCGCGAACGGGCGCGGGATCTGGTACGTGCGCGCGATGCCGCCGGCGGCGATGCGGTGCGCCGGCGTGCCGACGAGGCCGCGCCCCTCGAACACGATCTCGCCGCTGCTGGCGGCGTAGTGTCCGCTGACGACGTTGATGAACGTCGACTTGCCCGAGCCGTTGGGCCCGAGCAGGCCGAGGATCTCGCCGCGGTGGACGTCGACCGCGACGCCGGCGAGCGCGCGCACGCCCCGGAAGCGCTTGTGCAGTGCGCTGACGCGCAGCAGCGGCTCGCGGGCGCCGGCATCGGCGGCACTGTCATCCCGAGCCGCAGGCGAAGGATCTCTGCGCACCGACGCGCCGGGATCCTTCGCTTCGCTCAGGGCGACGGCGTGCTCGCTCGACCGACGCCTCGGCAGCAGCCGCTGCAGTCGCGGCAGGATGCCATCCGGCATGAAGACGATCGCCGCGATCAGGATCGCGCCGATCGCCGCCTTGCCGGCGACCGCGTGGTCGGCCGCGGTGAAGCTGTAGAGCAGGCCCGTGATCGCGACCGCGCCGACCGCCGGCCCGGCCCAGTGCCGCGTCCCGCCGAGGACGCTCATCAGCACGACCGTGAGCGGCACCGTGATCGTGAACACCTCGCCGACGGTGACGTACGACAGGAAGAGCGCGTGGATGCCGCCGGCGACGCCGGCGAGCGCGCACGAGATCGCGAGCGCGACGAGCTTGTAGCGGTACGTCGGCACGCCGATCACCTCGGCGGCGTCCTCGTCGTCGTGGATCGCGAGCAGCCCGGCGCCGAAGCGCGAGACGAAGATCGCGCGCGCGACGACGAGCGTCAGCGTCGCCGCGGCGAGCGCAAGCAGGTAGAACGTCGCCGACTGCGTCGGGCCGAGGTGCGGCACCGGCACCGAGGAAAGCGAGACGCCCTGGCCGCCGTCGATCGGCGTGTTGCCGACGATCGTGCCGACGACGAACGTGATCGCGAGCGTCAGCAGCGCGAACAGCTCGCCGCGCACGCTCCTGACGCGAAAGACGACCGCGCCGAGCGCGGTGCCGAGGAGCGCGGCGACGGCGGCGGCGACCGGCAGCGTCCACAGGAACGGCCACTCGAAGCGCGCGAGCAGCGTGCTCGTCGTGTAGAGCCCGGCGCCGAAGAACGCGCCGTGGCCGAACGAGAAGTAGCCGGTCGTCCCCGAGAGGATGTTCCACGACGTCGCGAGCACGATCCAGTGCAGCATCAGGTAGAAGAGCGCGTCGTAGAACGCCGGCAGGCCGGCGAGCGGCAGCAGCGCCAACGCGGCCGCGGCCGCGACGATCGCGAGCGTCGCCCTGCTCACGTCTGCACCCTCGGCCTTCGGCCGGTCCCGCCGAGCGGGACGGAGCGCCCCCTTCGCAACCGCCGTGCGGGGGCGCTCATGCCGCCTTCCCCGGGCGAAGGATCAGCACGACGATGAGCAGCGTGAACGAGACGATCGGTGCCCACGACGGCGCCGTCACCGCCATCGTCACCGCCTCGCTGACGCCGATCAGCACGCCGGCGACGAGCGGGCCGATCGCGCTGCCGAGCCCGCCGAGCATGACCGCGGCGAAGACGACGCCGATCCACGCGTACATCTGCGACGGCGCGAGCGTCGCCGTGAGCGCGATGCAGACGCCGGCGATCGAGACGAGCGCAGCGCAGGTGCCCGCGAGCAGCAGGCCGTTGCGCTTCTGGTCGACGCCGAACGCCGCGGCGATCGGCGCGTCCTCGGCGGCGGCGCGCAGCGCGCGGCCGAGGTCGGTGTAGCGCAAGACTGCCCAGATCGAGATCGCGAGCGACAACGCGAGGACGAGCGTGATCAGCTCGGGCACCGGCACGTAGAGCGCGCCGAGCCTGAACTTCTGGTTCGCGTACGACGACTCGAGCTTGCGAAAGTCGGCCGTCCAGATCGTCTGGATCAGCGCCTCGACGATCCCCATCAGGCCGAAGGTCAGGAGCAGCGAGTTGAACGTCGTCATCCGGAAGCGCGCCATCAGCCAGTGCAGCACCGCGCCGAGCACGAAGAACGCCGGCACGATGCCGACGAGCGTCAGCAGCGGGTCGATGCCGAGCGTCGCGAGCTGCAGGCAGACGTACGCGGCGAGGAACGCGAACGCGAAGTGGGCGAGGTTGATGATGCGCAAGAGGCCCCAGCTGAGGCTGAGGCCGAGCCCCATCAGTCCGTAGAGCGCGCCGACGAAGATGCCGGAGAGGATGCTTTGCGCGAGCAGCGTCGCGCTCGGGAGCGTGAACCCCGGCATCTCGAGACCCTGGGCGCGCGCGCTCGGCGGCTCAGTTCGCCTGCAGCTTGGCGCCGCCGGAGGTCACCTCCTTCGGCCAGACCACCACCCAGTGGCCGTTCTGCACCTGCTTGACGCGCATCAGGTCGTCGCCGAAATTGCCGGTGCCGTTGAAGCGGAGCTTGCCCTGGATGGTGTCGACGCGGTTCGCCTTCAGCCACGCGGCGATCGCCTTGTCGTCGAGGCTCTTGGTCGCGTTGACGCCGGCCTCGAGGATCTGCCATGCGGTGTACGACGCCGCCGCCTGCGTCTCGACCGACGGATCGGCGAGGCCTGCCTTGGTCGCGCGCTCGCGGTAGAGCTTGACGAACTCGGCCGCGCCCGGGTTCGACGTGAACGGCGGCTGGTCCTCGAAGATCGTCACCGAGAGCGCGTTCTTCGCTTCCGGCAGCGAGACGAGCGGGCCCGGCGCGGGATAGAGGTAGAAGTGCTGCGGCGGCTCGTAGTCGATCTTCTTCATCGCGTCGAGCAGCAGGTTGCCGTCGAGGCCGATCGCGCCGACCCAGACGAAGTCGGGCTTGGCGTCCTTGATGCGCGCCGCGATCGGGCCGAAGTCGCGGTTGCCGAAATCCCATTCGAGGAACAGCACCTCGCTCAGGCCGCGCTTCTTCATCACCTCGCGCGCACCCGCGGTCATGAACTGGATCGACGGAAACTTGTTGGTGACGACGGCGACCGTCTTCGGCGGCTTCGGGCCGGCGGCGAGCGCGTCGAAGACGGTGTTGGGCACCGTCGTCGCCGGCTCGGAGCCGAGCGACCACGCCGGGAACTGCATGTCGTACTTGGCGAGCGACGGGATGCCCAGCGTGTGATGGACGAGCACCTTGTTGTAGCGCTGCGCGACGCCCATCGCCGACAGGATCGCGCCGGTCGCGTACGGACCCATCAGGAGGTCGACCTTGTCGGCGGTGATGAGCTGCTCGTAGAGCGTGCGCGCGAGGTCGGGCTTGCTCTGGTCGTCCTTGACGACCCACTCGACCGGCCGGCCGAGCAGGCCGCCGCGCTTGTTGAGCTGCTCGACGTAGATGTCGCCGACGATCCTGTGGATCTGCGCCGTCGCTGCCAGCGGGCCGGTCAGCGCGAGCGTGCTGCCGATCCGGATCGGCTGCCCCGATGGCGCCTGCGCCATCGCTCCCGGCAGCGCGAGGGCGAGCGCTGCGGCGAGCGCGGCGCGGCGGGTGAAGTGCGTGGCGTTCATGGTGGCGGTCTCCTTTGGTTGTCGTTGGCTCGCTCAGGTCGCGCGCGCAGCGCGTCGCGCCGCGAGCTCGCTGCGGATCTCGTCGTTGTGCTCGCCGAGCACCGGCGGCGGCCGCACCGCGAGCGCGCGCTCGCCGTCGAACGAGACCGGCGAGCGGACGGTGCGGAAGAGCCCCATCGTCGGGTGCATCGCCGACGTCTGCAACTGCAGGTGCAACGCCTGCGGGTCGACGAGCGCCTCGCTGGTGTCGTACATCGGCGCGTTCGGGACGTCGAGCGCCTGCAGCCGCGCGCACCATTCGTCGCGCGGCCGGGCGCGGAAGCGCTCGCCGAGCAGCTCGATCAGCGCCTCCTGGTTGGCGATCCGCGCCTCGCGCGTCGCGAAGCGCGGGTCGTCGAACAGCTGCGGCTGCTCGATCGCCTTCGCGAGCCCCTCCCAGAATTTCGGCGGCGACGACATGTGCAGCGCGATCCACTTGCCGTCGCCGCATTCGAGCACGTACGACTGCGAGACGCGCGGCCGGCTGTACGGCCCCATGACCTCGCCTTCCTGCAGGAAGTGCGTGAACGCGTCGAGGTTGAAGTGCGCCATCGCCTCGAGCATCGAGACCTCGACCGTGCGCCCCTGGCCCGTGCGGCCGCGCTCGACGAGCGCGCCGAGGACGCCGTACGCCGCGTAGAAGCCGGTCAGCGCGTCGGCGATCGCCGGCCCGACGACGCGCGGGTTCTCGGGATTGACGAGCAGCTTCAGGAATCCGCTCGCCGCCTGCGCGACGGTGTCGTACGCCGGCCGCCCGGCCGCCGGGCCGGTCGCGCCGAAGCCGCTGATCGAGCAGTAGACGAGGCGAGGGTTGAGCGCGCGCAAGCGCGCCGCGCCGACGCCGAGCTTGTCGGCGACGCCGGGGCGAAAGTTCTGGATGTAGACGTCGGCGCCGGCGACGAGCTCGTCGAGCACGGCGCGATCGGCGGCGTCCTTGGTGTCGAGCGTGACGCTGCGCTTGTTGCGGTTGTAGGTCTGGTAGTGCGGGCTGTAGAGGCCGCCCTGGAAGGCGCGGAACGGATCGCCGCTGCCGGGCTGCTCGACCTTGACGACGTCGGCGCCGAGATCGCCGAGCAGCATGCCGCACGCCGGGCCGGTGATGAACGTGCCCTGCTCGATGACGCGAACGCCGGTCAGCACCGGCGTCACGCGCGGCCCTTCGCGTTCGTGTTCGCGTTCACGTCGCGGCGCCGAAGCCCGGCGGGACGCTGCCGTCGTACTGCACCTCGCGCGTCGCCTGGTACGAGAGCGCGAAGCCGATCGGCTGGCCGATCTCCTCGTACAGGTGCGCGATCAGCCCGGCGGTGCGGGCGAGGATCGGAACGCCCTTCAGCGCCTCGACCGGAAAGCCGGCGCCGAGCAGCACCGCCGGGATCGCTCCCGAGACGTTGAGCTTGAGCGGCTTGCCGAGCACCTCAGGAACCATCTTCTCGCTCGCCTCGGCGATCGCGACGAAGCGCTGGTCGGTGCCGGCCGCGCCCGCCACCGCGAACAGCGCGCCGACGCGCTCGTCGCGCTCCTTGTGGAGCGGATGGCCCACTCCCGGAATCGCCTTGCCGGCCGCGCGCCACGCCTGCATCACCGCGAGCGCCGCCTGCTCCGGGTTCTCGCCGGCAGCGACGCGCGCGTCGATCTCGCTGTACATGCGACCGGCAGTCTCCGACGAGCCGAGGACGACCGAGCCGCAGCCGAGGATGCCGGCGGCGACCGCGCCCTGCATCGCATCGGGCGCGGCGGCGAACGTCATCCGCGCCGCCTGCACGCTCGGCACGAGGCCGTGCTCGGCGATCGCGACCAGCGTCGCGTTCAGCACCGCGGCTTCGCCGGCGCTCGGCATGCGGCCGACGAGCAGCAGGAAGAAGTGCTCGGTGAACGAGACCTTGCCGATCAGGTCCTTCGAGAGGTCGCGGCCGCGGACGACGATCGTGTGCGCATCCGACGTGCAGATGGCGGTGCGCGGGACCGTCGCCTTGCCGATCTTCACGGCGTCAGGCGGGCGTGGTCTCGCGCACCGGCGCGAGGCGGAAGTCGTACGTCGCCGAGTGGTACGGCACCTTCATCTCGCGGCCGTCGACCGCCTTGCCGGGCGCGTGCTTCTCGAACTCGACGACGAGGCTGTCGCGCTTGCCGAACACCGCGTCCTCGTCGAGGTACGGGCCGTTGGCGACGAAGATGTGCGTCGTCACCGGGACGTGGCCCTCGGCAGAGACCATCATGTGGATGTGCCCCGGACGATTGATGCCGCGGTCGGTGGCGCGCATCATGACGCCGACCGGCCCGTCGTCCGGGATCGGGTAGTAGCTCGGCCGGATCGACCAGAACCAGTAGCGGCCCTGGGCGTCGGTGCGCAAGCGCCCGCGCGCGCGCATCCGCGGCTCGCTCGACAGCTGCACGTCGTACTTGCCGTCGCCGTCGCCCGACCAGACGTCGAGCAGCGCGCCTGCGAGCGGCTGGCCGTCGAGGTCGGTGATCCGGCCCATGTAGAGCGTCGGCTCGCCGGGGACGCCTTCGCCGATGTCGCCGCCGAGCGGGACGTCGGGCGCGCCGGGCCAGTAGAACGGCCCTTCGACCGTCGCCTCGGTGGCCTCGGTCGCGCCCTTCGCATTGCCGCTCGCGCGCGCCTGCGCCAGCGAGACGACCATCATCGACAGCCCGAGCACGTCCGAGAGCAGGATGAACTCGGGCCGTCGCTCGGTCGAGATCTGCCCCGTCTCGGTGAGGAAGCGCATCCCCGCGAGCCACTCGTCGGGAGTGAGGTCGACCTCGCGCGCGAACGCGTGCAGGTGCTTCACGAGGGTCGTCATGATCTCGCGCAGGCGCGGGTCGCGCGCCTTCGCGAAGGCGGCGACGACCTCGGCGGTGAGCTTCTCCTGGTTGTACTCAGACATGGCGATCCCCGTCCCCGGCGCGTCTGTCAGCGGTCCTGCACGCGCACCTGGCCGTTGTTGTAGACGATCTTGCCGCCGACGACCGTCAGCACCGACCCGAGGTGCTTGAGCGAATCGTCGGAGACGCTGAAGTAGTCGCCGCTCAGGACGACGAGGTCGGCGAGCTTGCCGGTCTCGATCGAGCCGAGCTTGTCCTCCTCCTTGGTGAACCAGCCGTTCTCGCGCGTGTAGAGCCGCAGCGCCTCCATGCGACTGAGCGTCTGGCCAGGGTTGATGAGGACGCCCGAGCTGTTCTTGCCGGTCGTCATGTAGTAGAGCATCAGCCACGGATTGAGCGTCGAGATCTGCGCCGAGTCGGAGCCGGCGCCGACCTTGATGCCGCTGTCGACGATCGTCCGGTACGGCGGGCCGCTCGCGGTCGGCGTGCCGGCGAGGTAGCGGAAGCCGTGCAGCGCGAGGCCGCCGCCGATCGCCTTCAGGCGCTGGATGTTGTCGGGCGTGATCGTCAGCGCGTGGGCGACCGACCAGTGCAGCGGCGCGATCGGGATCTGCGTGTTGAGCTGCTCCCACGCGGAGATCGCGACGTTGTCCTCGGCCGACGAGAGCGTGTGCTGCTGGTAGATCCAGCCGCGCTGCGCCGCCGTGTGCACCGCAGCGGCGTAGTTCGACGGCGGCACGACCTGGCCGAAGAGCGGCCAGTTGGTGATGAACTCGCCGAGGCCGGCGATCTTCAGCCAGTCGTTGCCGAACTCGCGGAACGCGTTCTCGACGCGGCGCGCCAGGATCGGGTTGTCGGGCTGCGTGTCCATGCTGAGGAAGAAGACACGAATGCGCGTCTTCATCTGTCCCGCGCGGTGCAGCTCGAGGATCGGGTCGTACGCGGTGTACGGATCCCAGCTCGCGGCGCCGTCGAAGGTGAATTCGCTGTCGTGGTCGGGCGAGCCGGGGATGAGGAACCCGCCCATGTCGAAGTTCGACGTCACGCCGAGCTGCGCGGCGTAGTTCATCGCGTCGACGGTCGAGCGCTTCTTGTCGTCGAACGTCTGGATCGAGCGCAGCGCGTTCAGCGCCGCGACCGTGGGGGCGTTGGCGGCGATCGAGCCGTCGTTGCCGACCGCGATGCCGCGGCTCGCGAAGAACGTCTTGCCCGCCGAGTTCGTCGTCGCGGGACCGGTGAACGAGACCTGGAGGTAGACCGGGTTCGCAGGTGCGATCGCGTCGAGCTCGGCCAGATTCGGCAGCCGCTTCTCGGCGAACTGGACCGGGTTGAAGCCGCCGATCGTCGTCACGAACTGGCCGGCGGGAACGCCGGCGCGGATGCGCGCGCCGTAGATCGCGGCGATGTCGGCGAACGAAGCGGCGGTCTCGAGCGGCGTGTGATAGCCGGGCCTCAGGCCCAGCAGGAGGATGTGGTTGTGGTTGTCGACCAGGCCGGGAACGACGGTCCGTCCATTGAGGTCGATGACCTGCTTGCAGCGGTTGTCGACGAGGCCGGCGTCGTGGCCGACCGCCGAGAACTTGTCGTTGTGGACGGTCACCGTCGAGACGACGCGGTTCTGCGCGTCCATCGTGTAGATGCGGCCGTTGACGAAGACGGTGTCGCGGCCGTTCGGGCACTGCTTGTCGTGGTCGCTGTCGCCGTGGTCGGCGAACGCCGCGCTCGCGCCGAACGCGAGCGCGACCGCGAGCGAGCGCGCCAGCGTCGCTCGCGCGCCAGTCGGTGGATGCAGGGTCATGGTGGTTGTCTCCTCTCTGTGAACCGCGCAGTCGCGGGGGCGTGTTGTCTCAAATGCGGCGACGCGGCAGCAGCCGGCCGGCGTTGCCGTTGGCGATCGCGGACAGGTCGGCGACGCTCCATCCTGCCGAGCGCAGCGCCGCGATCTGGGTGTCCATCGCCAGGTACGGGTAGTCGCTGCCGTAGAGCACCTGCGACGTCGGCACGAGCTTGAGCAGCGCGGCGAGCGCGGCCGGATGCGTCGCGTTGGCGGTGTCGTAGTAGAGCCGGCGAAGCTCGGCCTCGATCCCTTGCGGCGCGAACTCGGCGGCGTTGCGGGCGCTGCCGTGGAAGAAGTTGATCCGCCCGGCCAGCATCGGGATCGTCCCGCCGGCGTGCGAGAACAACCAGCGGATGTCGCGCCAGCGCGCGAACGCGCCCGACAGCAGCAGGCTCGTCACCGCGCGCGTGGTGTCGTGCGGCACCTCGATCACCGCCGGAAAGGTGCCGACGCTCAGGCGCCCGCAGCACGCCGCGACCAGCGGGTGGAAGAAGACGACGGCCTTGCGCCGATTGAGCTCGTCGAAGATCGGCTTGTACGACGCATCGCCCGGCCACTTGTCGCCGTAGTTCGTCTGCAGGCCGACGCCGTCGACCTGCAGCTCGTCGAAGACGTACGCGATCTCGCGCAGCGTCGCGTCGACGTCGACCATCGGCAGCGTCGCGAACTGGCCGAAGCGGCCGGGATGGTCGTGAACCATCCTGGCGGCGAAGTCGTTGCACTCGCGGACGATCGCGTTCACGTCGGCGACCGGCCAGTCGAACCAGACGCCCGGCGTCGATGCGATCGAGAGCACCGCGGTGCGGACGCCGGCAGCGTCCATGTCGGCGAGCGCGCGCTCGACCGACCAGCCGACCTGCTGCGCGAAGTGCGGCACGTTGCGCCGGTCTTCCCACTCGAGCCACGCCTTCTGGTAAGCGGGCGGGTAGTAGTGGTGGTGGGTGTCGATCCAAGGCAGGGCGACGGCGCCCGGCGCGGGTGCGGCGCATCCGGCCAGAGCAGTCGCGGCGCCGGCGGCGGCGAGCGCGCCGAGTCCGTTCAGGAAGCGCCGGCGCGATGCATCCGGCGCGGCGTGCGCCGGGCAGCCGCACGCGGCGACCCAACCGCGACCCGCCATCGTTGTCTCCTTCGTTTTTCTCGGCGTTCACGACGCCATGCGACGACGATACGGCGCAGCACGCGCCGGGGACAAATGGTCGTTTGCCATCGATATGATCGATCACGTCGATTCGACAGTCGGGTTTGCATGGAGCTCAGGCATCTTCGCTACTTCGTGGCTCTGGCCGACTGCCTGAGCTTCACGCGCGCCGCCGACCGCGTCCACGTCACCCAGTCGACGCTCTCGCACCAGATCCGCCAGCTCGAGGACGAGATCGGACAGCGCCTGTTCGAGCGCATCGGCAAGCGCGTCGTGACGACCGAGGCGGGCGAGCTCTTCCTCGCGTTCGCGGTGCGCGCGCTGAAAGAGGTCGACCTCGGCACCGCGATGCTCAAGCCCGGCGGCGGCGGCCTGAGCGGTCAGGTCCGCGTCGGCGCGACGCACACCTTCAACGTCTCGCTGATTCCGGAGTGCGTCGCGCTCTTCCTCGCCCGCCATCCGACGGTGCGCGTGCGCGTCGACGAGCTCGCCGCCGAGCAGGTCGCCAACGGCCTGCGCGACGGCGAGCTCGACATCGGCATCGCGTACCGGCCGAACGGCCCGACCGACCTGCGCTTCGAGCCGCTCTATCACGAGGAGATGGTCCTCGTCGTCGCGCACGGCCATCCGCTCGCGCGGCGCAAGCGCATCCGGATGGTCGAGCTGCACCAGCAGCGGGTCGTGCTGCTGCCGCGCAACTTCGCGACGCGAGTGCTGCTCGACGAATGCTTCCAGGCGAGCGGCGCCGAGCCGCTCGTCGTTGCCGAGATGTCGGCGATCGCGCCGATGCTCGGGCTCGTCCTGCGCATGCCGATCGGCGCGATCGTCGCGCCCGACGCGGTGCCGGCGGCGATGCGGGGGCTGGCGACGGTGCCGATCGAAAGCCCGACGCCGGTGCGCACGCCGGGGCTGCTGTGGCGCCACGAAGCTCGCCAGGAAGCGACGGTGAAATCGTTCGCGGTGATCGTGCGCAAGACCGCGCTCGGCAACAGCCTGCGCGGCGGGCAGCCGCGCTGAGTCTGCGCTCCTATCGCGGCGCTTGAGAAAAGCGATGCCGCCGACGCGGCGCGGCGCTACCCTTTGCGCTCGCATCCACGGAGAACGACGACATGGCCAAGCCCGCCCCCCGCATCAACATCGGCATCGACGACGCCGACCGTGCCGCCATCGCCGACGGTCTCTCGAAGCTGCTCGCCGACACCTTCACGCTCTATCTGACGACGCACAACTTCCACTGGAACGTCACCGGGCCGATGTTCAACACGCTGCACCTGATGTTCATGGAGCAGTACACCGAGCTGTGGAACGCCGTCGACCCGATCGCCGAGCGGATCCGCTCGCTCGGCCACCACGCGCCCGGGTCGTACGGCCAGTTCGGCCGCCTCGGCTCGATCGGCGACGTCCCCGAGTCGCCGCCGGCGGCGCTCGACATGGTGCGAAAGCTCGTCGAAGGGCACGAGGCGGTCGCGCGCACGGCGCGCGGCATCTTCCCGCTCGCCGACAAGGCCGGCGACGAGCCGACCGCCGACCTGCTGACGCAGCGTCTCACGGTGCACGAGCAGACCGCGTGGATGCTGCGCAGCCTGCTCGAGGAATAGGCCCGCGCTAGAGCAGCTCGTCGATGTGCTTCGGCCAGCTGCTCTTCAGGAGCTTCGAGAGCGCGCGGTCGGCGAGGACCTTGCCTCCGGTCTGGCAGCGCGCGCAGTAGTTGGTCTCGTTGTCGGCGTGGACGATGCGCTGCACCGGCGCGCCGCAGTCGGGACACGGCTGGCCGAAGCGGCCGTGCACGGCCATCGCCGGATGGAACGCGGTCACCTTCTGCGGCCAGTCGCCGGCCTCGCGCAGGAGGCGCTCGCTCCACTCGGCGAGCGTCGCCTGCGTCGCCGCGAACAGGCGGTCGATCGCTGCGGCGTCGAGCGAGCGCGTCAACGCCAGCGGCGACAGGCGCGCGCGATGCAGGATCTCGTCCGAGTACGCGTTGCCGATGCCGCTGAAGAGGCGCGGATCGGTGAGCGCGCGCTTGACGGTGTGGTTCTCGGCGACGAGGCGCGCGGCGAACGCGTCGCGCGTCGCCGCGAAGACGTCGATGCCGCCGGCGTCGAGCGCAGCGAGCGCGGCGCGTCCCTCGACGACGTGGAGCGAGGCGCGCCGCTGCTTGCCGGCTTCGGTGAGCGCGAGCGTCCCCGTCGCGAAGGCGAAGAACGCGAGCGCGTTCGGCGCCGTCGTCTTGCCGCGCTCGAGCCAGCGCAGCCGCCCGGCGATCATCAGGTGGACGACGACGAAGAGCTCGCCCTCGAAGGCGAGGACGATGCGCTTGCCGAGGCGCTCGACGCCGACGACGCGCTTGCCCTCGACCGCGGCGATCGGCGGCGTCACCGAGCGCAGCAGGAACGGATGGCGGATCGAGACGCGCTCGAGGCGCTGGCCGACGACCTTGGCCGCGAGCCGCTCGACGTAGACGGTGACGTCGGGGAGCTCGGGCATCGGCCAAGTGTGCCACCTGCGCTCGCACGGCCGACGGTTGTCCGGACGATGCCGGGGATTCGGCAATTGCGCCGTGCCGGCGTTGCCGGTACATGTGCGAGCCACACCAAGGAGGAGACGCCATGAGAGATCGCACCGCTTGGGGCAGGACGCGGGCGCTGGCCGTCGGCGCGCTCGTCGTCGTCGCCGCCGCCTCGTCGCCGGCCCGCGCCCAGGAGGTCAGGCACTACCGCTTCGCCTACGACCAGCCGCGCAACACCGGCTACAGCATCGCCGGCGACATCTTCGCCGAGCGTCTGAAGGAGCTGAGCAAGGGCACGATGCTGATCGATCAGTACCCCGGCGCTCAGCTCGGCCAGGAGCCGCAGGTCCTGCAGCTGATGAAGGCCGGCGACATCGAGTTCTGCATCACCTCGTCGGCCAACGCCGCGACGCTGTCGCCGCAGGCCGGAGTGATGTCGCTTCATTTCCTGTTCCGCTCCGAGGACCACCTGAAGAAATCGCTCGCCGACGCCAAGGTCGTGCAGGCGGTCAAAAACATGGTCGAGGACACCGTCCAGGGCGGCCACGTGCTCGCCGTCATCACGCTCGGCCTGCGCAACATGTACAGCAAGAAGGAGATCCGGAAGCTCGACGACATCAAGGGGCTGAAGGTGCGCGTCCAGGCGACGGCGACCGAGGACACGATGTTCCCCGCCTACGGCGCGCAGACCGTGCACATGCCCTTCGGCAGCGTCTACACCTCGCTGCAGACCGGGGTCGTCGACGTCGCCGAGAACGGCGTCAACGTCTATCTGGTCAACAAGCACTACGAGGTCGCGCCGGTGCTGTCGATGACCGAGCACGAGGCGAACAACAACTTCGTCTGGATCAGCGACAAGCTCTGGAAGAGCCTCACCCCCGACCAGAAGAAGTGGGTGACGACCGCGGCCGACGAGGTCGGGCGCACGCAGCCGGCGAAATCGCTCGAGCTCGAGCACCAGTCGGCCGAGAAGCTGAAGTCGATCGGCGTCAAGGTCGTCACCGACGTCGACAAGTCCGGGTTCGTGAAGACGGCGGCGCCGTACCTCGACAAGCTGGCCAAGGACCTCGGGCCGCACGCGGTCAAGATCAAGGACCTGATCAGCGCGGTGCAGTAGCCGGGTGCGCGCCGCCGACAAGCTGGTGCTGGAGCGCCAGCGCCACCTGAAGTGGCGCGCGTTCGACGTGCTCGAGCTGGCGCTGATGGTGCTCTGCGGCGCGCTCCTGTTCGGCTTCTCGACGACGGTCGTGTGCGACATCGTGACGCGCACGATCGGCCGCCCGTGGCTGTGGCTGCAGGAGGTGACGCAGACCTTCTTCATCTACGCCATCTTCGTCGGCGCTTCGGTCGCGACGCGGCGCAACGACCACCTCTACCTCACGGCAGTCTCCGAGGCGCTGCACGGCAAGGCGCGCCTCGTCGCCGAGACCGTGATCCGCCTCGTCGTGCTCGGCGTCGCCGGCTGCCTGGTCTGGTTCGGCTACCTCAATTTCCTGCGCGGCTTCTCGAGCTTCCGGATGCCCTCGATGACGCCGATCGCGTCGCTCTACGCTGCGATCCCGATCGCAGGGGCGCTGATCGCGCTCTTCACCGTCGAGCAGCTCGTCAACGGCTGGCGCAACGGCTTCGACCGGCCGCCCGAGCGCGACGATGGCGCGGCTGCACCGGCCGTTGCCCCCGCACCCGGCGAGGAGCAGCGATGAGCGCGCCCGTCCTGCTCGGCCTGATGACGGTGCTTTTCCTCGCGTTCGGCTATCTCGGCGTCCCGGTCGCGTTCTCGCTGCTGGCGGGCGTCTTCATCGGCACGATCTTCACCGACGTCACCTTCCCGGCGATCGTGCAGAAGATGTTCGACGGCATGGACTCCGAGGCGCTGCTCGCGATTCCGTTCTTCCTCCTGGTCGGCGAGCTGATGAGCTCGGCCAACGTCGTCAGCCGCGTCACCAACCTGTCGCTGGCGCTCGTCGGCCACATCCGCGGCGGCCTGTCGCAGGTCGTCACCGTGTTCAGCATGTTCTTCTCGGAGATGTCGGGCTCGACCACCGCCGACGTCGCGGTCATCAGCCGCGCGCTCGGCGGCCCGATGAAGAACGAGGGCTACAGCCCTCCGTTCGTCGCCGCCATCATCGCCGCCGCGTCGACGATCGCGGCGCTCGTGCCGCCGAGCATCACCGCGGTCGTCTACGGCGCGGTCGGCAACGTCTCGATCGCCGGGCTCTTCATGGCCGGCGTCGTGCCGGGCTTCATGATCGGCTTCGGGCTGATGTTCTATTGCTACTTCTTCGGCCCGGGCGGAATGCGGCGGCCGCGCGCGCCGATGCGCGTCCTCGGCAACGCGTTCAAGGACGCCTCGCTGCCGCTGATGATCCCGTTCATCCTGCTCGGCGGCATCCTCACGGGCTGGTTCACGCCGACCGAGGCCGGCGTCGTCGCGGTGGCGTGGATCGTCCTCGTCGTGATCCCGCTGCTCAACCGCGGCCACCTCAGGAACCTGCCGTACGACTTCTGCATCGCCGGCCTGATCTTCTCGCTGCCGCTGATCACGATCGGCGCCGCCAACGCGTTCGGCTGGATGCTCGCGTACCTGCGCGGCGCGATCGTGATCGCCGAATGGATCACGGCGATCGCCGGCAACGACCCGCACGCGATCATGCTGCTGATGGTTCTGCTCTTCACCATCATCGGCGACTTCATCGAGCCGGTGCCGACGATCATCATCTTCATGCCGCTCGTGAACGCGCTGACGCAGGCCGGCAACATCAACCCGGTGCACATGGGCGTCGTCCTCATCGCGACGCTCGCGTTCGGCCTCATCACGCCGCCGTACGGCCTGGTGCTGCTGATGGCGTCGAAGTTCGTCGGCGTGCGCTTCTCGCTGGCGCTGCGCGCGGCGCTGCCGATCTACGTCGTCTTCCTGGCGACGATCGCGTTCGCGATCTACTTCCCGAAGGTCGTGCTGTGGCTGCCCAAGCAGGTGATCCCGGAGTCGGTCGGCTGCTTCAAGAACCCGAGCGGCAGCGGCCACATCTGCCCGTCGTGAACGTGGCAGCATCGCGCATGACCGCCGCGCCCAGCGCACCGAGCTTCGCCGTCCGCCGCCTGACGCCGCGCCTGGGTGCGGAGATCTCGGGAATCGACCTCGCCCGCGGCCTCTCGAGCGACGAGTTCCGGGCGGTCTACGACGCGTTCCTCGAGCACAAGGTCGTGCTCTTCCCGCCGAGCGAGGTGCCGCCCGCCGCGCAGGTCGCCTTCGCCCGCCAGTTCGGCGAAGTGCAGGTTCACGTGATGTCGATGTACCACGCCGACGGCTTTCCCGAGCTGTACCGGCTCTCGAACCTCGACGCCAACGGCAACCCCGACGGCAAGCATCCCGACAAGGGCACGCTCTACTGGCACACCGACGGCTCGTGGCGGCGCGTCGCCGGCCAGGCGACGATCATCTACGGCGAGATCGTTCCGGCGACCGGCGGCGAAACGCACTTCGCCGACATGGTCGGCGCGTACGAGCGGCTGAGCGACGCCTGGAAGCGCCGCATCGCGGGCCTGCGCGCCGTCCACAACCTCGACTTCTCGCGCACGCGCCGCCACGGCACCGACCTCATGACCGAAGCGCAGAAGCGCGAGGCGCCTCCGGTCGAGCATCCGGTCGTGCGCCGCCATCCCGAGACCGGTCGCACGTGCCTCTACCTCGGCGACCACGCCGAGTCGATCGTCGGCATGCCGTACGACGAAGGCCGCGCGCTGATCGAGGAGCTGAACGCGCTCGCGGTGAGCCACGCCGACCTGCGCTACGAGCACCGCTGGCAGCCGCACGAGCTGATCGTCTGGGACAACCGCAGCGTGATGCACCGGGC
>JASLGD010000195.1 GCA_030150305.1 Caldimonas sp.
CTCGCCCAAGGCGACCAGCTGCACCCGCTGCAGCAGGCCTTCATGGAGCACGATGCCTTCCAGTGCGGCTACTGCACGCCCGGGCAACTGTGCTCCGCCGTCGGTCTGGCGAACGAGGGACACGCGAAATCGCTGGACGACGTGCGCGAGCTGATGTCGGGCAACCTGTGCCGCTGCGGCGCCTATGCGCAGATCGCCCAGGCGGTCGCACAGGTGGTGCTCGGACCCGGGCCGCATGTCAGCGAGGCGGCGCGCGTCGCCTGGATCGCGGGGACGACGGTGAATGCGCGCGTCCGCGCAGCGGAGCCGCCGGCATGAGCCCCTTCAGCTTCGCCGCGGCCAGCGACGTTGCCGCGGCACTCGGGCAGGCCGCGGGTGGGACCCGCTTCATCGCCGGCGGCACCAACCTCCTCGACCTGATGAAGGTGAACGTGCTGCGCCCGACGCGGCTGGTCGACATCAACGGGCTCGGGCTCGATGCGATCGAGCGCACGCCCGACGGCGGCGTGCGGCTCGGCGCGCTGGCCCGCAACGCGGCCACGGCCTGGCACCCGCTGGTGCGCGAGCACTATCCGCTGCTCGCGACGGCCATCCTGTCGGGCGCCACCGCGCAGATCCGCAACATGGCCAGCAACGGCGGCAACCTGTTGCAGCGCACCCGCTGCTGCTACTTCTACGACACCGCCACGCCCTGCAACAAGCGCGAGCCGGGTTCGGGTTGTTCGGCGATCGGAGGCCTCGCGCGGCAGCATGCCATCCTGGGAGCGAGCGAGCATTGCATCGCCACGCATCCTTCCGACATGTGCGTGGCGCTCGCAGCGCTGGATGCGACGGTGCATGTGGTTTCCCCACGCGGCGAACGCAGCGTCGCCTTCGCCGATTTCCACCGCCTGCCCGCCGACCGCCCGGACCTCGATACGACGCTCGCGCGCGACGAGCTGATCGTCGCGCTCGCGCTGCCCCCGGCCGACGGATTCCGCGCGCACAGCGTCTACCTCAAGCTGCGCGAGCGCCTGTCCTATGCCTTCGCGCTCGTCTCGGTGGCGGCGGCACTCGACCTCGACGGCGGCGCCATCCGCGCCGCGCGTCTGGCCCTCGGCGGCGTGGCGCACAAGCCGTGGCGCGATGCGGCGGTCGAAGCGCTGCTCGTCGGCGAGCCGGCGACCGAGGCATCGTTCGCGCGCGCTGCCGACGCATTGCTGCAGGGAGCCGTGCCGCAGGGCGAGGGCGAAGGCAGCAATGCGTTCAAGATCCCGCTGGCGCGGCGCGCCATCGTGCGCGCGTTGACGCTCGCCAGCGCCGGCACGGTCACCAACCACGCCGAGGATGCGCCATGAGCGGCCGCCGCGCGAACCTGCAGCCACTGGACGCCGACGCGGCCGGCTTCGTTGCCATCGGCGAGGCCGTCCCGCGCATCGATGGCCGCGCGAAGGTGACCGGGCAGGCCCGCTATGCCGCCGAGGTCGCCGTCGACGGGCTCGTGCATGGCGTCGTCGTCAATGCCGCCATCGCCCGCGGTCGCGTCGTGGCCGTGCACGACGATCAGGCGCGCGCGGTGCCTGGCGTGCTGGACGTGCTGTGGCACGGCCACCGCAGCGAGGCGCCTCAGCTCGCGCACTACTTCGAAACGGGCGAGGACTTCTCGACCGTGCCGGTCAAGCCGCTGGTGAGCGACGCGGTGCACTATGCCGGCCAGCCGGTGGCGCTGGTGCTGGCAGAGAGTTGGCAAGCCGCGCGCTACGCGGCCGGTTTGCTGCGCATCGACTACGAGGCGCAGGCGCACGCCACCGACCTGCCGGGGCACCACGCGCAAGGCCGCGCCCCGAACGAGCTCGACGAAGACACGGCGCCGCCGAAGCCGCGCGGCGATGCCGATGCGGCCTTCGCCGTGGCGCCCGTGACGGTCGACGCCGAATTCCACCAGGCCGCGGAGCACCACAACCCGATCGAGCTGCACGCGAGCACGGTGCTGTTCGAGAGGGACGGCACGCTCACCATCCACGACAAGAACCAGGGCGGGCATGGCACGCGCAAGCGCCTGGCCAAGGTATTCGGCCTGCCGGACGGCCGCCTCACGCTGCTGAACACCTTCGTGGGCGGCGCCTTCGGCTCCGGGCTGCGGCCGCAGTACAACGTGACGTTGGCGATCGTGGGCGCGCTGCACCTGCGGCGCAGCGTGCGCATCGTGCTGACGCGGCAGCAGATGTTCACGTTCGGGCACCGGCCGGAGATCTGGCAGCGCGTGCGGCTGGGCGCCGAACGCGACGGCAAGCTGACGGCGCTGATCCACGAAGCGGTCGGCGAAACGTCGCGCGTCGACGACTTCACCGAGATGGTCACCCGGTGGGCGGGCACGCTGTACCGCTGCGACAACCTGCGCGGCGACTACCGCGTGCTGCCGCTCGACCTGCCGACTCCGCTCGACATGCGGGCGCCGGGGGCGGCGAGCGGCCTGTTCGCGCTGGAGGTCGCGATGGACGAGCTCGCGCATGCGCTCGGGATGGACCCGCTGGCACTGCGCCTCGCCAACCACGCGGAGCGCGCGCCGTCGGGCGACAAGCCGTATTCCAGCAAGAAGCTGCGCGAGTGCTACGCACTCGCGGCGGAGCGGTTCGGCTGGTCGCGGCGCAACCCGCAGCCCAGGAGCCTGCGCGAGGGCGACGAGTTGGTCGGCTGGGGCATGGCGAGCGGCCAGTGGATCGCCGAGCAGCAGGAAGCGCAGGCGCGCGTCGTGTGGCATGCCGATGGCTGCGTCGACGTCGAAACGGCGGCGAGCGACATCGGCACCGGCACTCGTACCGTGCTCGCGCAGGTCGCTGCGTCCGCGCTCGGCGTGCCGATCGAGGACGTTCGCGTGCACATCGCCGACACGCGCCTGCCGCAGGCGCCGACCGAGGGCGGGTCTTCGCACGTGGCCAGCGTGGGCTCCGCGGTCGATGGCGCTTGCGAGAAGCTGCGCAAGAAGGTCTGGCAGCGAGCGCGGGCGATGGCGGCGTCACCGCTGGCGGGCACGAGGTTCGCCGAAGTGGAGTTCGCCGATGGCCGCCTGCGACTGCGCAAGTCGCATGGCGAAGCGCTGCCCCTGACTGAAGTGCTCGCGGCCTTCGGCCGCGAAAAGCTCGAGGCGCACTTCCACCTCCAGCCCGACGAAGAGGAGCAGGACCGCTACGAGCGCGCTGTGCATTCGGCGGTGTTCTGCGAAGTGCGGATCGACGAGGCGATGGGCACCGTGCGGGTCACGCGCGTGGTGAGCGCCGCCGCCTGCGGCCGCATCGTCAACGAGCGGACGGCCCGCAGCCAGATGCTGGGCGGCATCGTCTGGGGCATCGGCCAGGCGCTGCACGAGGGCACCTTGATCGATCACGCGCTCGGCCGCTTCATGACCGTGGACCTCGCCAACTACCACGTGCCGGTGAATGCGGACATCCATGCGCTCGACGTCAGCTTCGTGCCCGAAGACGACCGTGTCGTCAGCCGGCTGGGCGCCAAGGGCGTGGGCGAGGTCGGCGGCCTGGGCGTCGCGGCCGCGATCTCCAATGCGATCTGGCATGCGACCGGCCGCAGGATTCGCGCGCTGCCGATGACGCCCGAGAAGGTGATGGCACCGGCGTAGAGCGCTCGCAGCGCCCCGCCACCTCTCGCGCAGTCACGCTGACGGCACGCCGAGCGGCAATCACCCGCCACGCGTCGACTGATCAGCCGCACCGTCGTGCGGCGCGGTCGAGGTGACACGTCCTCTTGCCTCGGCTCGTCGAGCGAGACCCAGCTGGATCTCGGTGCGCGAGCCGTCCAAAGATTTGCGCGCAGTGAATGGTTTGCGGCGTGGCTGATATTCCCCGCGTCGCGCGCCAAGGCAAGACTGCACGTCGTCTGTCGCACGGAGGGAGGTCGCTTGGAGTCGGTCCTGCTGCTCGTGGCGCTCGTCGCGCGCCTCGCCGTCGGCGCGCTGCTGCTGATCGCCGGCGTCGTGAAGATGCGTGCGCCGCGCTCGCTGTTCGTCGAGGCCATCTTCTCGTTCAACGCGACTTCGCCGCGCGCCGCGTTGCTGGTCGCGCGGACGCTGCCTCCGCTCGAGTGCGCGCTCGGCGCTGCGCTCGTCCTCGGCGTCGCCGCCGTACCGGCCGCGATGGCGGCCTTCGCGCTCGTCGCCGCGCTCACGGCTGCGGTCGAGCGCGCCATCGCGCGCGGCGAACGCTTCTACTGTCCGTGCTTCGGCTTCACGGGCGGCCAGGTCTCGGCCGCGCAGTGGAAGGTCGCGCTGCGCAACCTCGCCCTGCTTCTGGCCTGCATGGCGGCGGCCTGCTGGCCCGACCCGCTTCGCCTCGAGCGCGCGTGGGGCGCGACCTTCCACGTCTCGAGCGTCGCGCTCGTGGCGATGGCCATCGTGTTCCTTGTCCTCGCCGTGGGCCTCGGCCTCGCGCGCCTTTCCCGCAACCCGGTTCCTCCGCCACCTACAGGTGCCCTTCCATGACCTCTTCGCCTCAAGTCGCCCGCCGCAAGTTCTTCCGACGTTTCGGCGCCACCGCCGCGTCCATGAGCGCCATGATGGGCGCCCTCGTTCCCGAGCTGTCCCGAGCTGCGGGGCCTGCGCCGACGACCGCTCCGGAGGGGACGACGACGCCGCCGCCTCCCGATGTGCAGACGCAGACGCTGCCCACCGAGACGCAGAACGCGCTCTATGCCTCGGCGATCGGAGATCCCGACGTGGCGGCGGTCATCGCGCTGCTCGGCCAGCCGCTGCGAGTCGACCCACCGGTCGCGAGCTACGCTTCGGCGTTCAGCACCGGAGAGCAGCTGGCGTCGGTCGTGCTGCCGCTGGTGTCGTACGCGAGCGGACAAGCTGCCGCGTACCTCTACTTCGGCACGACCAGCGTCGGCGATCCGGGCGGAGCGCAGATCACGTTGCCGGTCCGTCTCGCGGTGTGCAGCGACGGCCTGTTGCGCGTCGGCATGGCCGGCAGCGCCCAGGTCGCGCCAGCCGGATCGGCCTCGCCGGGCGTCGACGCGCTGTTCGCGACCTACTTCCCCGACGAATACATCGCGTCGGTCGAGCGCGCGAACCCGTTGCCGACGACGCCCACCGCGGGATCCGGGCTGCACCGCGCCTTCCTGCGCAAGGTGATGTACGCAGACGGTGACGGCGCGCTCGCGGCGTGTCGCAATGCCTACCGGATCTGCCTGCGCGGCGCGACCTACGCGTGCGCCACCGCGGCGATCGGCGCGGTCGTTTGCACGGTCGTCCTGATCGCTGGCTGCGCGCCGCAACCGCTCTGGGGTGCGACCTGCTATGGGGCATCGCTGTTCTGCACCGGAGTGCTCATCGCCGCCACCGTGTGCGGGTTGCAGATGACCTACTGCCGCAACGACTTCCTGCTCTGCCGCAGCAAGATCGGCCAGACGACGACCTGAGCGCGTTACGGCTCGCGCGGGCGACGCGCGAGACCGTGCGCGAGGCGGTGCGTCTCGGACGGCGAGCAGCCGAAGCGCCGCCGGTAGTCGCGCGAGAAGTTGGCCGGATTCGAGTAGCCGGCGCGCTCGGCGACTTCGGCGACACGCTGCAGCCCGCCGCGCAGCTCCTCGTCGGCGCGTTGCAGCCGCCGTTCCCGCATGAAGGTGCTGAGCGGAACGCGCAGGTGCTCGCGGAACAGATTCTGCAGCGTTCGCGTGCTGACGCCGGCGGCGCGCGCGACCGTCTCGGGCGCCAGCGCATCGTGCAGGTGGCTCTCGATGTAGCGCGTCGCGCGCGTCACCGCTGCGGGCGGCGACGCCGACACCCCGGCCAGGTTGCGCCGCGTCGCGCGCAGGTCGAAGCGGGCGCCGTAGCGCTGCCGGTTCGCCGCATCGGAGATCCACTCGAGCGAGAGCTTGGATTTCTGCGCCTGCAGAACTTCGAACGTGCGCAGCTCCGCGATCGCCTCCTCGGGCCGGCCGAGCGCGGCGTAGACGTGCGACAGGTCCCATGCGATCACCCGCCGCGATTGCTCGGACTGTGCCGACTCGAACGAACGCGCGCGCAGCAGGTGCTCGAGCGACGTTTGCGGGTGACCGCCGATGCGCGCCCAGGAGCCGATGATCTTCTCGGTCATCATCGCCTGACGCGGGCTGCCCTTCGCCCAGTCGCGCGCAGCCATGAAGAGCGGCCACGCCGCATGGAAGCCGTCGCTCGCCGCCGTGACGCACGCGCTCTGGCAGAGCACCCAGCTCCGGTCGGTCGGCTCCAGCGACGCGAGCCGCGGGCGGCAGATCTCGATGAACTCGCGTGCGCGCCGGCGGTAGGCGCCTGCCGGCTCCGGCGGCGAGCCCTCGAGACCGAGCAGGTTCAGCGTCTCGATGCCGTCCGCCCAACACGCGAAGTCGAGCATCAGGCCCGCGCAGCGCGAAGCGCAGTCCACGATCGTCTTGTCGTCGCCCGCCTTTTGCGCCTCGGGCCATGCCTGCTCGAGCATCACGGCGCCGCCGGTCGGCAGGTCGACGAGCTGGTGCAGCGCCATGGCGACCGTGCCGTAGAGGTACATGCGGTCGCGCGCTCCGATGTCCGGATAGCCGAGCGCGCGCGTCGCCGCGGCCAACGCCAGGCTGGCCTTGTCGCGGCTGATGAAAACCATCGCGTGCAGCTTGTGGGCCGTGCCGAGGCGGTGGTGCAGGCCCGCGCCTTCGAGCAGATGAAGCGCAGCTTCGATGTGCCCGGTCGCTGCGACGAGATCGCCGCGCCGCCACGTCGCTTGCGCCAGCGCGAGCTCACGGTCGGCCGCTATGGATGGGTCTGCCGCCGTCCCCGGCTGGCTGTCGGTGCCGTTGGATTCACCGCGGCGAACGGGCGTCGCCGATGACGTCGTGGCCGTCATGATGTCGTGATGCGCTTCGCGCGGACGCGTGAGCAAGGTGCATGCCGGCTGCGGTGGCCCCGCACGCACCACGCCGGCGTTGCCGCGGTTGTCTTCCCTGCGTGCGGACCGGCGCCGATCAGTGAGAACGAAGGCGCTGCAAAGCGAAGAACCCCGATGACCGTCGGGCCGTTGCGAAAGCGCTGCCGCGTGCCCAGCCGCGAACGGACGGCCTCACAGTACGTCGCATACCGTTGCGTGATCTGCAGCAGGTCCGGGGTGTATTTGCTCTACTGACCGAGCGAACGGCGATCAAGGGTTCGCCACGCGCCGAAACATCGGCACACTTCCCGCTGATCAGATTGCGCACCGACAGCCGCGGTTCTTCGACCGCGCCGCCAATCCGGACCGAGGAGAACCCATGGCCAATGTTGCATTGATCGTCGAGTACGAGACCCGTCCGGGAAACGAGGCGGCGTTCCTGGAAACGATGCGCGCCCATGCCACGGCCTGCCTGGCTGAAGAGCCCGGCTGCCTCCGATTCGAGGTATTGCAGCCGATCGATGAGAACGGCAAGCCGGTCGCGAACCGATTCCTCGCGAACGAACTGTTCGCTGGCCATGACGCTCTGGCAGCGCACCGAGCGACGCCGCGCTGGCAAGCGCTGGCCGAGAAGTTCAAGCTCCTGCTTGCCAGTCGTCGCCCGATCCTCTGCGACATCGTCGGCTAGCCCTCAGCTCTGGATTGAGCACGCTGAGCCCCGTCACGTTGCCGCCCGGATGCGCCAGCGACCGCACGAAACCCGCCACCGGCGGGCCGTAGTCGACTGCCATCACGATCGGGACCGTCGACGTGCTGCGCGCGGCGACCAGCGTCGCCGCGGGACCACCGGTGACGGTCGCGGTCGGAACAAGAGCTCCATGCCGCGCTCGATCACCAGCGCCCACGCGATCCACTGCAGGAACAAGAAGCTGCCAAGGTCACCGGCACGGCCAGCACGAGCGCACCGTCATCCGGATCGCCGTCATGGTCTTCATTTCAGGTCGCGCGCTCGCGCCCTGGCCGACCAGCTCCCGTCGGCCATCGAACCCTGCGATCAGTCCGCGTACCCCGGCAGCTCGCGATCGAGCACGCGCATCATGGCCGCGAAGAACAACCGTTCGCGCTCGCCGCGCGGATGCCGATCCGCCGCGTTCGGCGCCTGCACGCGTGCGACGATCTCCTTCGAGAGCACGGCCAAGGGCCTGCCCGCGCTCATCGCCAGGATCTGATTGCGGCACACGCGCTCGAGCCGATAGAGCCGCCGATACGCCTGCGCCACGGTCTCGCCCGTGACGAGCACGCCGTGGTTCTTCATGAACACGATCGGCCGCGCGCCCATCACGCGCGCGAGGCGCTCGCCTTCCTCGAGCGTCGCGGCGAGGCCGGTGTAGTCGTCGTCGTAGGCGATCTGGCCGTCGAAGAACGCCGCCGTCTGGCTCGCCGGCAGCAGGCGATTGTCGTCGAGCATGTTCAGCGCCATCGCCCACGTCTGATGCGTGTGCAGGACGACGCCTGCGCCGGTGATGCGGTGGATCGGCGCGTGGATGCACTGCGCCGAGAGCTCGAGCTCGCCGTCGCCTTCGAGCACGCGGCCGTCCTCGTCGAAAACGATCAGGTCGCTCGCGCGCGCCTCGGACCAGTGCAGGCCGTACGGCAGGATCAGATACTGCCCGTCGCGGCCGGGCACCGCGACCGTGAAGTGGTTGTCGATGCCCTCCTCGAGCTCGTGCAGCACCGCGAGGCGCAGCGCCGCGGCGAGCTGAACCCGGACTTCGGCGATGGCGTGGGTCAGAGGCGGGGCGGACAATGCGGCGACGGACGGCATGCGAAGGCTCCTCGTGCGAAAGCGCGAGCTTAGCCTGCGAGGCGCTCTCGGGCTCGCCCGCGGGTGAGGGAACAGGACCGACAAGCGAGCGTTGTCGATCGCAACCGCAGCGCGCTCGCCTTGGCGCGTTTGTTGCCCTGACTGGCTGCAGATTCAGGAGAGGTGACATGCAGCCCGACTCCGCCAGACTCGACGCAGCTGCAGCGGCCAGTCGGTCGACCTCCGCGATCACCGGCCATTGCCTTTGCGGCGCCGTGACGATCAGAGTCGCAGGTGAACACGACCCCCGCGTGGGCGCGTGCCACTGCCGGATGTGCCAGCGCTGGTCGGGTGGGCTGTTCGTGTGCTTCACCGCGGACGCCTCCGCCGTGTCGGTCACCGGCGAGGTCACGCGCTACCGCTCGTCTGCCTTCGCGGAGCGCGCCTTTTGCGCGCGCTGCGGCTCGCATTTGTGGTTCAACGACGTTGAACAGGGCGCCGGCCCGCAACGCTACGAGCTCATGCCCGGGCTCTTCGACGCGGCCCGCAGCTGGCCGCTCCGATCGGAGATCTACGTCGACCGCGCCATGGCCTCGCTCCGTCTTGCCGGCGACCACCGCCGCAAGAGCCGCGCCGACTACGAAGCCGAGAACCCCTTCGTCGAAGGCGACGGCCTCTAGCGGCCTCATCCGCACAGCTCGCGGCTTGGCAATACCGGTGCCTGCGCCAGTGAATACCGGTGCAGACCCCAGTGCCAATGGGGCTCACGACAGGTGAAGGCACCACCGCGGGCGCTGTGATCTGTTCGCGCGTCGCCGGTCCCCAGTTGTCGCTGCTCGCTGACGCGCCGCATCGGCGCGGTCCGACAGCGTTCCGGCTTCGATGCGTCGCAAGATCGGCTGGCGGAAAGCTCGCAAGAAGATCGAAGCAAGAAGAACGGCCGGACCGGATCGATGCGCGCGTGACGAGCGGCGCGCAGCCCGGCGAGATCGCGCCCTGCGCGGCAAGACCACGACACCGGAGACAACCATGAGACTGCCGACCCTTCGCGTTCCCGTCGCAGCCACCGCCGCGGCACTCGGCCTCCTCGCGGCGAGCGCGGCGCACGCGGGCACGTGCGAGAACCTCACCGTTGTCAACGTCGGCTTGAGCGGCGGCACCGTCACCGGCTCGGTGACCATCCCCGGCCCGAGTTTCACGGCGGCAAACGGCGTCACCTACACGAACGTGCCGTCGTTCTGCAAGGTCAGTGTGGTGATGACGCCGACGACCGATTCGTTCATCAACGTCGAGCTGTGGTTGCCGGTCAGCACCTGGAACGGCAAGTTCCAGGGAATCGGCAACGGCGGCTACGCCGGCACGATCCAGCAGGGCCTCGGCACGATGATCACCGGCCTGCAGCAGGGCTTCGCCGTGGCGACGACCGACATGGGAACGGCGCCGTCGACGACCACCGACGCCGATGCGCTGATCGGCCATCCGCAGAAGTGGATCGACTGGGGTTCGCGCGCGACGCACCTCATGACGGTGGCTTCGAAGCAGCTGATCCAGACGTACTACTCGGTGCTGCCGACGTATTCGTACTTCACCGGCTGTTCGACCGGAGGCCAGCAGGGCCACATGTCGGCGCAGCGCTATCCGGCCGATTACGACGGCATCCTCATCGGCGACGCCGCGAACAACCGCACCCACGATCACACCGCCGCACTGTGGGGCTACCAGTGGGCGCACAAGACACCGCTGGCGCTCTTCTTCAGCACCGACCAGACCGGCGCGATGGCGGCGGCGAGCGCCAAGCAATGCGCCGTCAAGAGCGGAGGTGTCGCCGGCGACCCCTTCCTGACCGATCCGCGCGCGTGCGACTGGGATCCGGCGTCGATGCAGTGCACCGGCGCTCCTGACGGCATCTGCCTGACGGCCGACCAGGTCGCCACCGCGCGCGCCAAGTACCAGGGCCCGCGCGACCCCGTGACCGGCAAGCAGATCTTCCCGGGCCTGCCCTACGGCAGCGAGCCGCCCCCGACCGGCGGCTGGGCGAACATGGACACGCAGCTCGAGACGCCGTTCGGCTCGCTGTTCAAATGGGTCTTCGGCCCGACGTTCACGTACCTGAACTTCAACTTCGACACCGACATGCAGACGCTGGACTCGGTGCTCGCGCCGATCCTGAACGCGAACAGCACGGACCTGTCGGCGTTCAAGGGCCGCGGCGGCAAGATCCTCGCCTATCACGGTTGGTCCGATCCGCTCGCCTCGCCGCAGGACGGCATCAACTACTACGAGCGCCTTGTCGCCGCGCAAGGCGGCGGCGCCAACAGCGCGACCAAGGCGGTGCAGAGCTACTACCGGCTGTTCATGGTGCCCGGCATGTACCACTGCTCGGGCGGTCCCGGCCCGAACGCGTTCGGACAGCCGTACGGGACGTCGGCGACGATCCCTCGACCGCTCAGCCCTGACGCCGGCCACGACGTCTTCCGGGCGTTGCAGCAATGGGTGGAAAACGGAGTGGCACCGGAGCGAGTCGTCGCGACGAAGTACACCAACGACGACGACACGCAGCCAGTCGTCATGACGCGCCCGCTGTGCGTCTACCCGAACGTCGCGCGCTACAACGGCACCGGCGACACGAACAACGAGGCGAACTTCGTCTGCGCCCCGACGGTGGGTCGCACGGATCCGGCCCAGGTGCCGGCACCCGAGTACATCAACTGAAGTGCGGCGCAGAACGCAGACGCCGCGATCGCGCGATGTGCACCGGATCCAGCGCAGAGCGCGTGACGGAGAACCGCAAGGAGCCAAGATGCCCACGTCGAAGAAGAAGCTGATGGCGGCAACCGGCGCTGCCCTGTCGGTCGCAACCGCCGGATGCGGCGGCGGCGGCGGCGCTGAAAGCCTCGCAACGGCTTCCACCGACGCAAGATCAGAGCCGCTGGCGATCGCGCCCGCGAGCGTCGTGCCTCTCCAGCGCTACCAGATCGACCCGGCGAAGGTGTTCGTCGCCGGCATTTCGTCGGGAGGCTTCGCGGCGGTCCAGATGCACGTCGCTCACTCGGCGACCTTCAAAGGCGCCGCGATCTATGCGGGCGGCGTCTACTGGTGTGCCGGCACCGGCGGTGCGGCGACCGCGCTCGCGAACTGCGGCGGCGAGACGCTGCCAAACGGCCAGGCTTCGTACAACAGCACGCTCGCAGCCTCGAACGAGTACCTCGACCTGCAGTCGTCGCTCGGCACGATCGATCCGTCGTCGAATCTGCGCGGCCAGCCGGTCTACCTCTGGTCCGGCACGCAAGACACCGTCGTGAATCCGCTCGAGATGGCGGATCTCGACGCGCAATACCTGCGTCTGGGCGCCAACGTCCGTTTCGAGAACACGGCCCCCGCGGCGCACGGTTGGGAGTCGCCCGATGGCGAGCTCGCATGCGGGACGCTCGGAAGCCCCTACATGGTGAGATGCTCGACCGACGGCGTTGCCTACGACTCCGTGAAGACCTGGCTGACGATGTTCCTCGGTCAGCTGAAACCACGCAACGACGGCAAGCTCTCGGGAACGCTCTCGGCGTTCGACCAGACCGAGTTCGGTGCCGGCCCGACCGTCTCGATGGCCCCGACCGGAACC
>JASLGD010000274.1 GCA_030150305.1 Caldimonas sp.
GATCACCATCCCGATCGAGAGCCCGGCGACGGTGAGCGTGACCCACGTCGACGTCGAGCCGACGAGCGGCCAGGCGACGAGCGCGAGCAGCGCGACGAGGAGCAGCGGGATCGCATCGAAGCGCGACTTCGACGTGGGTCACGCTCACCGTCGCCGGGCTCTCGATCGGGATGGTGATCTTCATCACCGCGTCGGGCCTGACGCTCGTCTTCGGCCTGATGGACGTGCTCAACTTCGGCCACGGCACGTTCATCGCGATCGGCGCGTTCATCGCGACCACGGTGTTCGCCGCGCTCTCCGACTGGAGCGCGTCGCCCGACCTGGTGAGGAACCTGATCGCGGTGGCGTGCGCGATGGCGGTCGCGATGGCGCTCGCCGGCGCGATCGGCTGGGCGTTCGAGCGCGTCCTCGTGCGGCCGGTCTACGGCCAGCACCTGAAGCAGATCCTGGTGACGATGGGCGGCCTCATCATCGGCGAGGAGATCATCAAGATGATCTGGGGCCCGGCGCAGATCCCGCTGCCGCCGCCGGCGGCGCTGCAGGGCTCGCTCTTCTTCGGCAACGCCAACGTCGACAAGCTGCGCCTGCTCGGCGTCGCGATCGGCGCCGTCGTGCTGGTCGCGCTGCTGTGGACGCTCAACCGCACCAAGATCGGCCTCCTGATCCGCGCCGGCGTGCAGGACGTCGAGATGGTCGAGAGCCTCGGCTACCGCATCCGCCGGCTCTTCGTCGGCGTCTTCGTCGCCGGCTCGGCGCTCGCCGGCCTCGGGGGGTGCCTGTGGGGAATGATCCGCCAGATCGTCGTGCCGCAGATCGGCGGCGAGGTCAACGTCCTCATCTTCATCGTCATCATCATCGGCGGGCTCGGCTCGACGCTCGGCTGCTTCGTCGGCGCGCTCCTCGTCGGCCTGATGACCAACTACACGGGCTTTCTCGCGCCGAAGGCGGCGATGTTCTCGAGCATCGGCCTGATGGTCGCGATCCTGCTCTGGCGGCCGCAGGGCCTCTATCCGGTCTCGAACCGCTGACGCGCGATGCTCGACCGCCTGCTCTCGCACGACCGCCCGAGGAGCGTCTGGCTCGCCGCGCTGCTCGCGCTCATCGTCCTCGCGCTGGCGTCGACGCCGTTCCTCGTCAGCGGCACGAAGGCGCTCGACGTCGCAGCGAAGATCCTCGTCTTCATCGTCCTCGTCGCGAGCTTCGACCTGCTGCTCGGCTACACCGGCATCGTCAGCTTCGCGCACACGATGTTCTTCGGCATCGGCGCCTACGGCGTCGCGATCGCGAGCACGTCGATGGGCCCGGGCTGGGGCGCGGTGGCGATCGGCGCGCTCGCCGCGCTCGTCGTCTCGGGCGTGCTCGCGTTCGTGATCGGCCTCTTCAGCCTGCGCGTGCGCGCGATCTTCTTCGCGATGATCACGCTCGCCGTCGCGTCGGCCTTCCTGACGCTCGCGTCGCAGCTCTCGGACCTCACCGGCGGCGAGGACGGGCTCACGTTCAAGGTGCCCGCGGCGCTGCAGACCGGCACGCAATACCGCGACGACCCGTTCCTCGGCGCCTCGATCGACGGCCGCCTCCTCACCTACTACCTGCTGTTCGTCGCCGCCGTCGTGCTCGTGCTCGCGATGCTGCGCATCGTCAACTCGCCGTTCGGCCGCGTCCTGCAGGCGATCCGCGAGAACGACTTTCGCGCCGAGGCGATCGGCTACCGCACCGTCGTCTACCGCACGCTCTCGAACGTGCTCTCTGCGTTGTTCGCGACGCTCGCCGGCTGCCTGCTCGCGCTCTGGCTGCGCTACAACGGCCCGGCGACGACGCTCTCGTTCGAGATCATGCTCGACGTCCTCCTCATCGTCGTCATCGGCGGCATGGGGACGATCTACGGCGCGATCGTCGGCAGCGTCCTGCTCGTGCTCGCGCAGAGCTACCTGCAGGACCTGATGAAGCTCGCCTCCGGCGCGGTCGCGAACGTGCCGGTGCTCTCGCAGGTGCTCTCGCCCGACCGCTGGCTGCTCTGGCTCGGCGTCCTGTTCGTGCTCTCGGTCTACTACTTCCCGAGCGGCGTCGTCGGCCGGCTCCGTTCGATCGGCACGCGCGCAGCGCGCCGTTGAGTCGCAAGGCACCGGGGTGATCCGGCCGCGCACGGCGCGCCTCGCCGCACTCGCGCTGCTGTGCGCGCTCGTCGCGCGCGGCGCGGCCGGCGCCGAAGCGGGCGCGCCCGCGACGCCGTGGCCGACCGCCGGCTGGGAGACGTCGACTCCCGAGGCGCAAGGCGTCTCGCCCGGCGCGCTCGCCGAGCTGGTCGACTTCGGCGCCGCCAACGCGATGGACAGCCTGCTCGTCGTTCGCCACGGCAGGATCGTCGCCGACGTCAGCTACGCGCCGTTCCGGCCGGGCATGCGCCACGCGGTCAACTCGGTGACCAAGGCGATCGTCGGCACGCTCGTCGGCATCGCCGTCGACCGCGGCACGATGCGCCTCGACGAGCCGGTGCTCGCGTCGTTCAGCGAGCGCAACATCGCCCACGTCGACGCGCGCAAGCGCGCGCTGACGATCGGCGATCTGCTCGACATGCGCTCCGGCCTCGAGTGGCGCGAGCCGCTGACCGGCGCGCCGCCGGAGTCGCTGCTCGAGCTGGAGCGAAGCAGCGACTGGATCGACTTCATCCTCGATCGTCCGATGGCGCACGCGCCGGGGCAGGCGTTCAACTACAGCAGCGGCGACTGGCACCTGCTCTCTTCGATCCTCGGCCGGCGGACGCCCACCGACACGGCCGACGACGCGCGCCGCGTCCTGTTCGAGCCGCTCGGCATCCGCGACGTCCGCTGGCGGCGCGACCCGCAGGGCGTCCCGATCGGCGGCTACGGCATCGACCTCGCGCCGCGCGACATGGCCAAGATCGGCTATCTCCTTCTGCACCACGGCGAATGGGACGGCCAGCAGATCGTCTCGCGCGCGTGGACCGAGCGGGTCTTCGCCGCCTCGGTCGACATGGGCCTGGGCACGACGCCGACGTTTCGCTACGGCAAGGGCTGGTGGACGGTTCCCGAGAAGCGGGTCGCGATGGCGATGGGCTTTCTCGGCCAGACGATCGTCGTGCTGCCCGGGCTCGACGTCGTCGCCGTCGCGACGGGACGAAGCAACCACGCCGTCCTGCCGTTCGTCGACCGCCTCGTCGCCGCGGCAGCATCGGCGACGCCGCTCGCCGACGACCCTGCTGGCCGCGCGCGACTCGCCGCGCGCATCGAGGCGGCGGCGACCGAGCAGGCGAGCAGGGTCCATCCGGCATCGCCGCTGGCGCGCGAGATCTCGGGTCGGCGCTGGAGGTTCGAGCCCAACGCGCTCGGCCTCTTCACGATCACGTTCGATCTCGTCGGCAGCGATCCGGGCTTCGTCGCCGAAGTCGCCAGTCTCGGGTCCACCCAGCGGCAGCGCATCGCGGGGCCGATCGGACTCGACGGCGTCTTCCGCCAACGCGAGATTCCCGGCGGCCCCGCGCTCGCCGCCAAGGGCGCCTGGCGCGACGACAGGACGTTCGACGTCGTCGTCCGCATGCTCGGCGACGGCGTCGAGCGCGACTACGCGTTCACCTTCCGCGGCGACGAAATCGACGTGTCGTCGACATCGAACCAGGGTGCGCCACCGGCCGTCTTCCGCGGCCGGCGCGACGACTAGCGCGGCGTCATGCGATGCGAACGTTCGTGCGGGCGCCGGACCCTGCGGCCGGTCGCCGCCGCCGCGTGCCGACATAATCCGCGCGGAAAAGCCCCGCCCGCACGAGCAGTGCCGCGGCGCGGACGATGTCGGCACCAACGATGAAGCAGAGCACGAAGAAGGGCGCGCCGAGCGGCGCGGTCGCGGCCCGGGACGCGGTCGGCGCGCCGGTGCCGAAGGCGCCGAGCGGGATCGACGGCCTCGACGAGATCACCGGCGGCGGCTTGCCGCGGGGCCGGCCGTCGCTCGTCATCGGCGGGCCGGGCTGCGGCAAGACGATGCTCGCCGCCGAGTTCATCGTGCAGGGCGCGACGCGCTTCGGCGAGCCCGGCGTCTTCATGATGTTCGAGGAGACCGCCGACGAGCTCGTCGCCAACGTCCGCTCGCTCGGCTTCGACCTCGACCGGCTCGTCCGCGACGGCAAGGTCGCGATCGACTACGTCCGCGTCGAACGCGCCGAGATCGAGGAGACCGGCCAGTACGACCTCGAGGGCCTCTTCATCCGCCTCGCCCACGCGGTCGACTCGGTCGGTGCGAAGCGCGTCGCGCTCGACACGCTCGAGGCCCTGTTCTCGGGGCTCTCGGACCACGCGGTGCTGCGCGCCGAGCTGCGGCGGCTGTTCCGCTGGCTGAAGGACCGCGGCCTGACGGCGGTCATCACCGCCGAGCGCGGCGCCGACGCACTGACGCGCTACGGCCTCGAGGAATACGTCGCCGACTGCGTGATCGTGCTCGACCATCGCGTCGTCGACCAGGTCTCGACGCGCCGGCTGCGCGTCGTCAAGTACCGCGGCTCGCCGCACGGCACCAACGAGTATCCGTTCCTGATCGGCGCCGCGGGCATCCTGGTGCTGCCGATCACGTCGCTGCGACTCGACCACGCGGCGCCGGTCGAGCGGCTCGAGACCGGCATCGCCGAGCTCGACGCCATGCTCGGCGGCAAGGGGCTCTTCCGCAACAGCTCGGTCCTCGTCTCGGGCGCTCCGGGCACCGGCAAGAGCAGCGTCGTCGCGCGCATCGCAGAGGCGGCGTGCGAGCGCGGCGAGCGCGTTCTCTTCTTCTCGTACGAGGAGTCGCCGAACCAGCTCGTGCGCAACATGCGTTCGATCGGCGTCGAGCTCGAGCGCTGGACGAAGAAGGACAGGCTGCGGATTCTCGCGTCGCGGCCGACGCTGCACGGCCTCGAGCAGCACCTCGTGCTCATGTACGCCGCGGTTCGCGAGTTCGAGCCCTCGGTCGTCATCGTCGACCCGATCAGCAACCTGGCGACGCGCGGCGACGACGCCGACCTGAAGCCGATGCTGATGCGGCTGATCGACTGTGGGACGAGGCGCGCGGCGCGGCCGTGCCCGAAACGTGGCGATTGGCGCGTGGTCGCGGCGACGGTAGACTGCAGTCGTCTGCGCCCGTAGCTCAGTTGGATAGAGCAGCGGCCTTCTAAG
>JASLGD010000302.1 GCA_030150305.1 Caldimonas sp.
GCGCCGACGGTGCGCGCGCGCCGAGCCAGTCGCCGACCGGTCCGCTCGCGAGCGGCGCGAGCCGCACTGCGCTCGGCGCGACGAGCGGCCGCAGGCGCGGCACGCCGTTCACCGCGAGCGCATGGCCGTCCCACGCCAGCGCGTCGATCGCGCTCGCGCCGCCGGGGTGGGCGAGGAACTGCGTCGGCGGATTCGCCTGGAACGGCCGCCACGCCAGCGCGAGCGTCACCCGCCGTGCGCGCGCGCCGAGATTGCGGACGCGATAGCGCGCGAGCGCCTGCGCCGCGTCGGGCGTGCCGTCGCCGAACGCCTCGATGTCGAGCGCAAGATCGCCGACGCGCCAGTGCACTGCCGGCATCGGCAGGTCGCCGTCGCGCAGCGTGTGCTCGATGCGCGCGTCGGCCCAGCCGAGCACCTTGCCGTCGACGACGAGCAACGGCTCGAGCGCGCCGACGCCGGGCACCGGCTCGAGGACGCCGTCTTCGCCGAGCAGCGACGCGGTGCGGCCGCCGTCGACGCCGAGCACGGTCCAGTACGACTGCTCGCCGCTGAAGGCGCGCGGATAGCGGCCGCGCGGCGCGCCCCTGGCGAGCTGCGCGAAGAACGCGTTGGCGTCGGCGGGCGCGCGCAGCTCGACCTCGGCGAGCGCGACGTCCTTCGCGTTCGACCCGTCGATCGCGATGCGAATGCAGCGCGCTTCGGAATCGGGCAGCCAGTGCACGTGCACGTCGCCGCGCGCGCGCTCGACGCGTCGCGCCAGCCGCCAGTGCTCGCCGTCGTCCGACAGCTCGATGGCGTAGCGCGACGGGGCCGCGCCGGCGCGCCAGCGCAAGGCGAGCGCGCCGAACTCGCGCGGCGCGCCGTAGTCGACGCTCCAGAACGCGGCGCGAGCGCGACGATCGCCCGGCTGCCAGTCGGTGTCGGGCCGGCCGTCGAGCGCGTCGGCGGGCGCGTGGCCGGGTCGAAACGAGCTCGCACTCGCGGTCGGCGCCGGCAGCGCGGCCTCGACCGGCAGCGTGCGCAGCGCGAGGCGATCGAAGCAGACGCTGCCCTTGCCCGCGCCGCTGCCGGACGCGATCACGAGCTCGACGGCGGCGGCATGGCGCAGCACGCGGTCACCCGTCGGCCCCCACGCGAACCCGATCTCGCGCTGGCGAAATCGCAGCGGCTGCCACGCCGACGCAACGCGGAGCTCGTTCCTGCGCGCCCACCAGACGTTCGCGCCGCTCGCGTCGACGAGCTTCATCTGCAGCGCGTTCGGCGGTGCGTCGCCGCGCACGCGCAGCGCGAGCTCGTAGCGGTCGGGGAAGTCGATCGGCAGCATCCGCCTGGCGCCCACGTATCCGGTCACGCGGCCGAAATCGAAGTCGACGCAGAGCGCCTTGCCGTGCTCGCCCTCGGCCTGGCGCAACGTCGCCTGGACGTCGTCGGACGCGATCAGCGTCCACGCCGACGCGTCTTCGAAATCGTCGAGCACGCGCTCCTGGGCCGCTGCCGATTGCGACGTCGCCGCCGAGAGCGCGAGCACGAGCATGCCCGCCAGCGTCCTCATCCCTTCACGCTGCCCGCCATCAGTCCGGCCAGGTAGTGGCGCTGCAGCGCAAGGAAGAGCGCGAGCACCGGCAGCACGGTGACGACCGAGCCGGCCATCATCAGCTCGTTGTCCTGGACGTGCTCGCGCGAGAGGCCGGCGAGCGCGACCGGCAGCGTGTGCAACGCGTCGTCGGTGAGCACGATGAGCGGCCACATGAAGTCGTTCCAGCTGCCGAGGAAGCTGAACACCGCGAGGGTGACGACGACCGGCGTGAGCAGCGGGACGACGATCGTGAAGAAGATGCGCCCCTCGCTCGCGCCGTCGATGCGCGCCGCCTCGAGCAGGTCGTCGGGAATGCCGCGCGCGAACTGGCGGACGACGAAGATGCCGAACACGCTCGCCATCGCCGGCACGATCGCGCCGCCATAGGTGTTGACGAGGCCGAGCGGCTTCAGCATCAAGAAGAGCGGCAGCATCGCGACCTGGCCGGGGATGACGAGCGCGGCGAGCAGCGCCTTGAAGATGGCGTCGCGGCCGCGAAAGCGCAGCTTCGCGAACGCGTAGCCGGCCATGACGTTGAAGCTCACCGAGATCAGCGTCGCGAGCACCGCGATCGCCAGGCTGTTGAAGACGTAGCGCCCCATGCCGACGGTGCCGAACAGGGTCCGGTAGTTGTCGAGCGTGAGCGACGGCGGCAGCAGCGGCGTCGGCAAGGTCGTCGACGCGCCGGCCGGCATCAGCGAGACCGACAGCATCCACAGCAGCGGGAACACGCTCGCCGCCGCGAGCCCGGCGAGCAGGCCGTTGACGACCCAGACGGCGAGGCGCGGATTCATCGGCCCGCGGCGGGGTCGCGGTCGAAGCGCCACAGCGCCGCGCTGACCGCGAAGATGACGACGAAGAGGACGAACGCGACCGCCGACGCGAAGCCGAGGTTCCACCAGCGAAAGCCTTCCTCGTACATGAAGTAGAGGACGCTGACGGTGCTGCGCAGCGGCCCGCCCTGCGTCATCACGTAGGGCTCGGCGAAGAGCTGGAAGTAGCCGGCGACGGTCATGATCGCGACCATCACGAGCGTCGGCGTCAGCATCGGGAAGGTCACGTCGGTGAACCGGCGCAGCGTGCCGGCGCCGTCGACGCGTGCCGACTCGTACAGCTCGCGGGGAACGGCCTGCAGTGCCGCGAGCAGGAGGACCATGTTGTAGCCGAAGTTCTTCCACGCCGCGAACAGGATGATCGCGGGCATCGACCAGTGCGGGTCGCCCAGCCAGTCGATCGGATCGATGCCGAGCGCGCCGAGCGCCTGGTTGACGAGGCCGTAGCGCGCGTGCAGCAGGTAGCGCCAGATGACGGCGACGGCGACGACCGTCGTCACCACCGGCGCGAAGAGCGCGGTGCGAAAGAACGCCTGCCACTTCGCCACGCGCGAGTCGAGAAGCAGCGCGGCGCCGAGCGAGAGCGCGATCGAGAGCGGAACGCCGACGGCGACGAAGTACAGCGTGTTGCCGAGCGCCTGCCAGAAGAGCGGCGTCTGCAGCAGGCGGACGTAGTTGTCGAGGCCGACGAAGCGCAGCGTCGAGCGGTCGGCGAGCGCATAGAGGTCGAAGTCGGTGAGGCTGAGCGCGAGCCCGATGACGACGGGCAACGCGAAGAAGACGGCGATGACGAAGAGCGCCGGCGCCGCCAGCGTCCAGCCGACGACGCCCGGGCGCGTCATCGCGGCCGGGCCGCGGCGAGCGTGCGCGCGCGCAGCCATCGGCGCTTCTCGAGCATCGCGTCGACCGCGGCGTCGAGCTGCGTCGTCGCTTCGTCGATGCCCTGGGTGCGCTGCACGACGCGCTCGGCGGCCTGCTGCATCTCCTGGAAGATGCGCTCCCATTCGGGAAGCTTCGGCGCCGCGCGGACGCGCTCGAGCTGCGCGGCGAACGCGTGCGACGGCACGTCGGCGGCGAGCTCGGGCCCGCGCCAGGCGCTGCGCCGCGGCGGCAGGTCGCCGGTCAGCGCGTGGAAGCGCTGCATCGTCGCCGGCTCGCTCAGGAACTCGATCAGGCGCCACGCCGCCGCCTTCTTCCGCGAGCTCTTGAAGATCACCAGGCTCGAGCCGCCGGCGGTCGAGACGCCCGGTCCGTCGGGACCGGGCAGCGGCGCGGTCGCCCAGTCGCCCTGGCGCTCGCGCGGCAGGCGGCGCCGGAACTCGCCGATGTTCCACGGCCCGCTGACGTAGAACGCGAACAGGCCGCGTGCGAATTCGTCCCAGACGTTGGCGATCTGCGCGCCGGTCATCGCCGGCGCGAGCCCTTCGGCGAAGATGCCCGTGTAGAAGCCGAGCGCGCGGCGAAACGGCGGCTGCGCGAACGCGCCGCGGGTGTCGTCGTCGCGCAGCAGCGCGCCCTGCTGCAGCGCGAGCGCGAACAGCGGGTCGGGCTCGTTGAGCGGCAGCAGCACGCCGTAGGTCTGCGGACTCTGACGGCGGACCGCGCGCATCGCGTCGAGCCACTCGGCCCAGCTCTGCGGTGGTGCCGCGCGGCCGGCCGCGCGCAGCAGGTCGCTGCGGTAGAACAGCACGCGCGTGTCGACGTACCACGGCAGACCGAACAGGCGCTCGCCGGCCGCGGTCGGCATGACGTTGGTGTCGAGGATGCCGGCGAAGTAGTCGTCGCGCGCGATGCCCGAGTCGGCGACGCGCGCATCGAGCGGCTCGAGCGCGTCGAGCGCGGTGAGCTCGGGCAGCCACGTGTTGCCGAGCTGGCAGAGGTCGGGCAGCGCGCCGCCGGCGTACGCGGTCAGCAGCTTTTCGTGCGCGGCGGTCCACGGCAGCTGCTGCACGTGCACCCGGATCTCGGGATGCTTCGCGTGGAACGCCGGCAGCAGCGCGTTGACGACCTCGGCCTCGCGGCCCATCGCCCAGAAGCTCAGCGGCCCGGCGGGATCGTCGCGCCGGCCGCAGGCGCCGAGCGTCAGCATCGCCGCGCCGGCCGCAACGCGCTGCAACGCGCTGCGGCGTGACGCGCTCTCGAGCTCGCGCGGGCTCACGCCGAAAGCAGGATCAGCCCGCCTTGGCGAGCCAGCCGCCCTCGAACCCGGCGCGCTCGAGGCCGCGCCGCAGCGGCACGCAGCTGCGCATGTCTTCCCAGACGAGCTCGTTGCGGTAGTTGCCGATCATCGCCAGGATCGGACCCTGGTCGATGCCGATGCAATCGGTCGCGACCCAGCCGAACGACGGGTCGATGCGGCCGTCGCTCAGCTTGGCGTCGGTCGCGGTCAGGCTGCGGTTGAACGAGTCGACGAAGCCGTACTTCGAGTAGATGAACTTGCCGTAGCGCGCGTGCATCTGCTCGACCGCGGGGATGACGATCTCGGGCGCGAACGGCAGCGACGACAGCACGGCGGTCGGCGCGATCGTGCCGTCGTCGATCGTGTGGCTGCGGCCGGCGCCGCGCGCCGAGTAGTCGAGGTAGTAGCGGAACCGGTTGGTGCGGTCGAACTCGCGGAGCTTCCCCGGGCCGTCGCACGCGGTGAAGCCCCAGACGTTGGCGCCGTACTCGAAGAAGCCCTTCGGATTGGCGATCGCGTAGGCGCGCTGCGCGTAGACGGCGCGGCGCGTGTTCTCGAAGTAGTCGATCCCGCGCTGGCGCATCGTCTCGTCCTGGATGCCGCGAAAGTCGATCCACACGTGCGAGTACTGGTGCCCGAACAGCGGCGCGAAGCCGAGGTGCTCGTAGCCCATGAAGCGACCCCACGCGCCGTGATAGCTCTCCGACCACGCCTTCCACGCGCTCTCGCCGACCGGGTGCGTCGGCGAGCCGAGCGCGAGCAGGACGACGAGCATCGCCTCGTTGTAGCCGGCCCAGTCGTACGGGATGTGTCCCTTCTCGGGGCTCCAGCCCATGCTGATCAGCGCGCCGCGCACCTGCGCCCATTTCCAGTCGATCCGCCAGTAGATCTCGTCGACGGTCTGCCGGATCTCGTGCTCGTCGGGATGCTCGCCGTTGAAGTACGCCTGCGCGTGCAGCATGCCGCCGAGCAGGAGCGCGGTGTCGACCGTCGAGATCTCGCTGTGCCACGCCCGCGCGCCGGTCTTCATGTCGACGAAGTGATAGAAGAACCCCTTGTAGCCGGTCTTGCCGCGCGGCTGCGGGCCCTGCGGTGCGTTGCGGAAGAAGCGCACGGTCGCGAGCGTTCGCTCGCGCGCCTGCGCGCGCGTGATGTAGCCGCGGTCGGCGCCGACCGCGTACGCAGTGAGCGCGAAGCCGACCGCGGCGATGCTCGCCGGCGCCGAGCGCGGGTAGCGGTCGGGCACGAGGCCGTTGGCGGGATTCCCGGTCGCCCAGAAGAAGTCGAACGTGCGCCGCTCGATGTCGTCGAAGAGCTCGGGCAGCGGCGGCCGCGACTCGAGCGCCGGCGGAACGGCGGGCGTCGCCGCGCTCGACATCGCGTCGGCGGCGCTGGAGTCGTGGGCGCGGTCGCGCAGCA
>JASLGD010000360.1 GCA_030150305.1 Caldimonas sp.
CCAGGACCGTGCGCGCCGCCACACCCGACCCACCCGGCGCGGCGAAGCGCCACGCCGCGACCGCGAGCTGGCCCAGCGAGGTCTTGTACGCGACGGCGGCGTCGCAGCCGTCGGTCTGCAACCGGGCGAAGGTCTCGGGAGACTCGGCGATCTCGGCGCTCGCGTACACGCTCATCGCACCGCCCGCGCCGAGCGCGACGAGCTGCAGCCGCGCCGTCGCGTTCGATGCGCCGGGCCAGACGACCGTCGCGAAGACGTCGTTGCCCTGCGCAACCGACATGCCGTGGACGATGCCGACGCCGAGCGCCTTCGTTTCCGCTGCCGAAGCGAGCGACGTCACGCCCGTCGCAGCGAGGCGCCAGCTTTGCGTCCTGATCTGCCCGGCGTCGCGCCAGAGCGTGAGCGCCTGGCGCGGTTGCGCGCCGTGGTGGAGCTCGTTCACGCTCGCGCACGACAGCGCCACCTTGTCGCCGGCGCCGCCGCTCGCGACCACGTCGGCGTCGACCTCGGCGGAATCCGCCACGGCGCCGAACCGGAGGTGCCAGCTGCCGTCGGTGCTCACCGTCGCGATCGCGAACTGGCGGTAGTTGTAGTACGCGTTGACGCCCTGCGGCGGATGCTGCACGCCGGTCGTGACGCCGACCGCGACGACGTCGAAGCTCGCGACCGACGATTCGACCGTCTTCGCCGCGCCCGCGACCGAGCCGCCGGCGGCGTAGCCGCGCACGCGCAGCCTCGACGAGCCGTCGATCCAGACGACGACGATGCAATGGTTGTCGAAGACGAGGATCCGCGTCCGCGTGCCGTGGCCGACGACGACCTCGGCGCCGCCGCCGCTGAACGTGCCGTCGCCGGCGAGCCCCCAGCTGCCGAGCTTGACGGTGCCGCTCGCCGAACGGGCGACGTGCACCGCACCGGTCGCGGCGTGCGCGCCGACGTCGAACTCGTCGTCGCCGGCGCCGCCGACGAGGTCGAGCGTTCCCTGATGGTCGATGAGGTAGGACATGCAGGCCTCCTGCAGCGAAGGGGAGGAGCGGATTGGAACACCGGCACGCGCGCCCGGCATCGTCAGCGCGAGCGATCGGCTGCGGAAGGCCTATGCTCGGCGGCGTCTCGACACCATCCACTGCGACGCGAAGGGAGCGACCATGTTCGACCCGCACCTGATGCAAGGCCAGCGCATCCTCGTCACCGGCGGCGGCACCGGCCTCGGGCAGGCGATGGCGGAGCGCTTCCTCGGCCTCGGCGCCGACGTCGCGATCTGCGGCCGCCGCAAGCAGGTCTGCGACGAGACCGCCGCGGCGTGGCGCAAGCAATTCCCCGAGCGCCGCATCGACACCTTCGGCGTCGACATCCGCATCGCCGACGCCGTCGAGGAGATGGTCGACGCGCTCTGGCAGTCGGGCGGACTGACCGGCCTCGTCAACAACGCCGCCGGCAACTTCGTCGCGCCGACCGAGAGCCTCTCGTCGCGCGCATTCGACGCCGTCGCCAACATCGTCTTCCACGGCACGTTCTACGTGACGCAGTCGGTCGGCAAGCGCTGGGTGCAGCAGGCCAAGGCGGGCGAGTGGACGCCCGAGACGAAGCCCTACCGCAGCGTCATGAGCATCATCGTGACGTGGGTCGAGAACGGCTCGCCCTACGTCGTGCCCTCGGCGATGAGCAAGGCCGGCATCGAGGTGATGACCAAGTCGCTCGCGATCGAATGGGCGCGCTTCGGCATCCGCCTCAACGCCGTCGGCCCGGGCGAGATCCCGACCGAAGGCATGAGCAAGCGCCTCAACCCGGGCGAGGAGCCCGGCGCGCGCTCACGCGAGAAGAACCCGATGGCGCGGCCGGGCAAGATGAGCGAGCTGCAGAACCTCGCGACCTTCCTGATGGCGCCGGGGCAGTGCGACTGGTTGACGGGCCAGAGCATCTTCATGGACGGCGGCCAGTCGCTCGCGACGGGGGGCAACTTCTACGAGCTGCGCGAGTGGAGCGATGCGCAGTGGCGGCAGGCGCGCGAGTCGATCGAGAAGCAGAACGCGAAGGACAAGGCGCAGCGCTGACGCGCGTCCTCATCCAGCCAGCGCGAGCCGACACGCCTCCTCTTCGCTGAGCCGCGCGCCTTCGCCGAGCTCGCGCAGCAGCTCGTCGGCGTCGTAGTGCCCGCCCATTGCGACGCATCCGCGGACCGGACGGCAAATTTTTAGGAATTCTTTGGGCGCGCTTGAGGACGCGCGGAAGGCGCGCGACGACGATGGTCGCGACCTCTCACTCCCCGGAGAACGCCATGGAAACCGCTCGCGAAGAACCGCCGACGACGAAGATCACCGGCACCGTCATGCAGGTGGGCGCACTCTACCGCGCCGCGTTCCACACGCGCGACGGCACGTGCTGGGTCGCGGAGTTCCACGGCGAGCGCGGCGAGCTGATCGATGCCGCGACGTGGGTGCGGACGGTCCCCGCCTGGCTCGGCAGCCACGGCCGTCGCGCCGCGGCGCTCGCCACCGCGACCGAGCTCACGCCCGAGCTGTGCGAGCGCATCGAAGCGCTGCACCGGCAGGCGGAGGAGGACAGGCGCGCAGCCAGGGTGAGCCAAGCCTGGATCCGGGCCCGGCGCTGGTGCGCCGAGCTCGCCGCAAGCGTGCATCGCACGAGGGCGCCGCGGCTCGACCGTCCCTGACGGAGAACGACGATGCCGCTTGCGCCAGCGGCCGCCGCGAGTGCGAGCGATCGCGCAACGTCGGCCACGAACGCATCGCGTTCGCGCCGCGGCGCCGCGCTGGCCGCATTCGCGTTGCTCGTCCGGATCGAAGGCTGCGTGCGACGGCGCACGGTTGCGACGATCGAGCTCTGGACGTCCGACGGGCGTGTTGCGCTACCGTGGCGCGCCATGTCGTCTCGCGCCGCCGCCGCCGCCCAGCCCGCCGAAGCCGCGACGCCCGCCGCGTGCCCGAACTGCGGCGAATCGTTCGGCGAACAAGGCGAGCGCCGCCGCCGCTTCTGCCCGGAGTGCGGACAGGAGACGACGGTGCGGGCGCCGACGCTGCGTGAATTCGCCCAGCAGTTCGGCGGTGCCTACTTCGCCACCGAAGGTGCGCTGTGGCGCAGCCTCAAGCTGCTGCTCCTGCACCCCGGTGCGCTGACGTTGCAGTACCTGGCGGGCCGGCGCAAGCACTACGTCCTGCCCCTGCGGCTCTACCTGACGATCAGCCTCTTCGTCTTGCTGCTCGTGCGCATCGTCGGCACCGGCCCGGTGGAGATCAAGGCGGCCGACCCCGCCGCCGTCGCCGCGGAGAACCGCAACCTCACCATCCATCTCGGCTCGGGACGCGCCGGCATGCGCGACGGCGTCTTCTTCTGCGACGACCTGCCGGGCTGGGTGTGCAAGCGCATCCAGCGCCGCGTCGACGTCGACCCCAAGGGAATGGCGGGCGAAGCCGAGTCGTTGCGGGATCGGTTCCTCGGCAACCTGGGCCCCGCGATGTTCGTGCTGCTGCCGAGCTTCGCGCTGTGGTTGAAGCTCGCGTACCGCAACCGACGCTTGCGCTACACCGAGCACCTGGTGTTCGCGCTGCACGTGCACGCGTTCTGGTTCGTGGCCCTGCTGCTCACGCTTCCCGACTGGAGCGTACTCACCGCGCTGGCGTTGCTCGCCATGCCCGTCTACACGCTCGTGGCGATGAAGCGCGTCTACGGCGGCCGCCGTTGGCCGCTGCTGCTGCGCGCGGGCGTGGTGGCGGTGTTGTACGGCACGACGCTGGCGCTGGCGCTGGTCGTGGTGGCGGTGGCGAGCTGGTTCTGGTAGCAGAGGGCTGCGCGACGCCCACCGCAGCGAGCCCTTCGCGAACTACGCCACGAGACCGCGCCCTCGACTCGCAGGCGGCCGGGCAGCCCGCCCTACATTGGCCGAATGTCGAGGATTGGCTCCCCCGAACCTGCACCGGTGCTGGAAGCCGCCGCGCCGGCCGTGCGCCGCGACAGCCTGATCGGGTCGGCGGACAGAGGCGACGCTGCGCCGGCAAAGACCCTCCGTCGACGCCGCTTGCCGAGGCCGGGCAAGGCTGCGCCGGTCCTCGTCGTGTTCGGCTCGATCGTGCTGTTCCAGTTGCTCGTCGGCGTCGCGAGCATCGACGTCATGGCCGCGGTGCGGGCCTACGTGGCGGGTGAAAGCCTCTACTCCAAGGGCCAGAAGGACGCCCAGCTGCACCTGATCAACTACTCGGAATCGCATTCCGAACAGGACTACGCGCGCTTCAAGCAGGGGCTCGAGTTTCCGATCGGCGATCGCATCGCGCGCACCGCGCTCCAGCAGACACCGCCGGACCTCGAGAACGCGCGGCGCGGCCTGCTCCAGGGCGGCACGCCCGACGAGGACATTCCGGGCGTGATCAGGCTGTTCCGCGTCTTCCAGGACACGCCGCTGATGCACGACGCGGTGGCGACCTGGACCGAAGGCGACGAGCTCATCGCGCAGCTCGACGCCCTGGTCGACGAAGCGCGCGCCGACGTCCTGCGCGGGCGCCTCGATTCGCCCGCCGTCGTCGGCCTTCGCACGCGAGCCGACCGCATCAACTCGTCGCTGACCTCGCTGGAGGCGCGCTTCGCGAAGCAGCTGAGCGACAGCGCGCGCTCGACGCAGCGGATCCTCCTCGTCGTCAACCTGGCGCTCGCCTCGCTTCTGGGCGTGAGCGGGTGGCTGTTCATCCTTCGCGGCGCCAGGGTCCAGGCGGCGACGGAGCGCGAGGTGCGGCGGCGACAACAGTCGCTCCAGAGGTTGCTCGATTCCGCCGCCGAGGGGCTCTACGGCGTCGACACGGCCGGGTGTTGCACGTTCATCAATCGAGCGGCGCTGGCGATGCTGGGCTATCGGCGCGAGGACGAGCTGCGCGGCAAGAACGTCTATCAGCTTCTGCACAAGACCGGCAGCGCGCCGTCCGCGCATCAGCGTGCGCACAACGCCGCCGAGCTCGCGCTGCTGCGGCGCGACGGCACCGCCATCGAGGTCCAGTACTGGTCGCATCCGATCGTCGAGGGCGGCGAAGTCGTCGGAGCGGTGGCATCGTTCTTCGACATCACCGCCCGCAAGGCGCTCGAGCGCGAGCGCAGCGCCATGGAGGCCGCGCTGCGCGAGAAGGAAATCCGGATGTCGGCGCTGGTCGATGCGGTGAACGATGCCGTGATCACCGTCAACGGCAACGGGATCGTGGTCCTGTTCAACCGCGCCGCCGAGCGACTGTTCGACGTCCCCGCCGGTGACGTGCTGGGGAGCGACGTCTCGCGCCTGATCCCGAGGATCCCGAATCGAAGGCGATCGAACGTCAATCGACTCGACGCGTCGCTCGGGTCGGTCGGCGATCTCGTGGGCGTGCGCGCGGACGGGCGGGAATTCGAGCTCGAAGCGTCGGTCTCGCGCATCGTCACCGACGCAGGGGAGCTCCTGACCGCCGTCCTGCGCGACGCGACCGACCTCCACAACGCCAGAGCGGAGCGCGAGGCGCGTGAAGCGCTGGAGGCGTCGAACCGCGCGAAGACCGAATTCCTGTCGCGCATGAGCCACGAGCTGCGAACGCCGCTCAACGCCGTGATCGGCTTCGCCCGGCTCTTGCGCATCGACACGGCCGAAGCGCTCTCCGACAAGCAGAACCAGCGGATCGCGCACATCGAGCAGGCCGGATCGCATCTGCTCGCGCTCGTCAACGACGTGCTCGATCTCTCGCGCGTCGAGTCGGGCAACATGAGCGTTCGACTCGAGCCGGTCGATCTGCGCAAGGCGGTGCAGGACGCGGTGTCGATGGTCGAGGCGACCGCGGCGCGGCACCGGGTGCGAGTCGTGATCGCGGGGCGCAGCGACGACCTGTTCTCGGCGCCCGCCGGCGTCGACGTGGCGCGCACGGGCGTCCGCGCCGACCGCGTGCGACTCAACCAGATCCTCGTCAACCTGCTCTCGAACGGCATCAAGTACAACCGCCCGGGCGGTCAGGTCGTCGTCAGCTGGGAGATCGGCGACTCGGTCGTCGAAACCAGGATCGACGACGACGGCCCGGGGATCCCCGCGGACAAGCTGCAACGGCTCTTCCAGCCCTTCAACCGGCTCGGCGCGGAAGACACGTCGGTCGAGGGCACCGGCATCGGGCTCGTCCTCACGAAGGGCCTGATCGAGCTGATGGGTGGCGCCTTGCGGATCGACAGCAGCGTCGGCAAAGGGTGCGAAGCGTCGTTCTCGCTCGAGGCCGTCGAGCTCGACGAGCACGCGCCGACGGCGGTCGTCCCCAGCCAGCACGGCGCCCTCGACGAGCGCCTGCGCGTGCTCTACGCGGAGGACAACGAGGTCAACGTCGAAGTCGTCCGCGGGGTGATGCAGCTCAGGCCTTCGGTCGAGCTCGACGTCGCCAAGTCCGGCGCGGCCGCGTTCCAGAAGGCCAAGACCCGCCAGCCGCACCTGCTGCTGGTGGACATGAACCTGGGCGACATGAGCGGAATCGAGCTCGCCGCTGCGCTGAAGAACGATCCTTCGACGGCGTGGATCCCGCTCGTGGCGATCTCGGCGGACGCGCTTCCGGAACAGATCTCCGCAGCGCTCGCCGCTGGCTTCGGCGGCTACCTGACCAAGCCGGTCGACTTCGTGAAACTCCTGCGGGTGATCGACGACGCGCACGAGCGGATGTGACCTCGCGCTTCCCGGTCGAGCAGCCGAATCGCCGGCCCGCCGATCCGTGAACTGGCGCACGACTACTGGACGGTTCGTCGACCCTGCAGTCACAATCGCCTCACCCGTGAGAACCGGGGGAGGGGCACATGGGGCACGATTTCCGGCGGACTGGCGAGCTCAAGAGCTTGTCGAGCTACCCGGAGTGGCTGCAGATGGCAGTCGCCAAGACGGCTGCGCACAGGCGGCGCGTCGTCGAGCACGAGTTCTTCGCGCTCCTGCGCGACGCGCGCCTTCCCGCCGTGGCCCTGCGCAAGTTCATGATCGGCGCCTGGCCGACGATCGAGCAGTTCCCGCAGTTCATGGGCCTGAACCTGATGAAGCTGAGCGCGGGAGGAAGCCGCGGCGAAGACATGGCACGCGACTACCTCACCCAGAACATCCGGGTCGAGAAGAAGCACGCGCAGCACTGGGTCGAGTGGGCACGCGTGGTCGGGCTCGACCTCGAAGACCTGCGCAACGGCGACGACATCGAAGGCCTCTCGAGCCTGGCGCACTGGTGCTGGTACGTGTGCCAGCGTCGGCCGCTCGCGGTCGCGGTGGCGGCGACCAACTTCGCGGTCGAGGGCGTGACGGGCGAATGGTCGTGCGTCGTCTGCTCGAAGGACACCTACGCGCGGTCGCTGCCCGAGAAGTCGCGCGCCGCCGCGATGCGCTGGCTGCGGCTGCACGCCGAGTACGACGACACCCACCCCTGGCAAGCGCTCGAGATCATCGCCACGCTGCTCGGCCACAGTCCGCCGCTGGAGATCGCCAGGGAAGTCGAACGGGCCATCCGCTCTTCGTACATCTACTTCGAGACCGGCCTCGACCACGCGATGGCGACGCTGCTGCACGGCTCGTTCGAAGAGACGGCGTCGAACGCTTCGACGTTGGGGACGCTCGACGCCGCATAGCCTGCTCCCCTTCCTCTGCGCACCGGCCGATCCTTCGGCACGGCGCTGGATCGACGAGCTCCAGGCGGCGATGCCCGGCGAGGATGTCGTCGCGTTCGAGGATCTCGATGCGCGGCAGCGCGCGGCCTGCGACGTCGCGATCGTCGCGAACCCGCGGCCCGAAGACGTCCTCGCTTTACCGAACCTGAAGTGGGTGCACAGCGTGTGGGCCGGCGTCGAGCGCCTGGTGGCGGAGCTGCCTGCCGGCGACCTGAAGATCGTCCGCCTGGTCGATCCGGAGCTCGCGAGGACGATGGCCGAGGCAGTGCTCGCGTGGACGCTGGTCCTCCACCGCGACATGCCGCGCTACGCCCGCCAGCAGCGTGCACGGCAATGGCTGCAGCACGAATACGTGCGGCCGGAAGCGAGGACCGTCTCGCTGCTCGGGCTCGGCGTGCTCGGTGCGGCCAGCGCCGCGAAGCTGCTCGACGCCGGATTCCAGGTCTGCGGCTGGAGCCGCACGCGCAGGGCAGTGCCCGGGGTCGAGTGCTTCGCCGGCGCCGCGGAGCTCGCGGCGATGCTCGCGCGCACCGACATCCTCGTCTGCCTGCTGCCGCTCACCGCGCAGACGCGCGGCATCGTGAACGCCGAGACGCTCGGCGCGCTGCGCGCAGGCGCGGCGCTGGTCAACTTCGCGCGCGGGCCGATCGTCGACGACGCGGCGCTGCGCAGCGCGCTCGACGCCGGCCGCGTCTCGCACGCGGTGCTCGACGTCTTCGATCGCGAGCCGCTGCCGGCCGATGCGTGGCAGTGGGCGCATCCGGGCGTGACGGTGCTGCCGCACATTTCCGCCGCGACGAACCCGAGCACCGCGTCGGCGATCGTCGCGGCGAATGTGCGTCGCTACCGGGAGTCCGGCGTCCTCCCGGTGGCCGTCGATCGAGCGGCCGGGTATTGACCGGAGAGCAGTGCGCTGCGCAGCCAGGGCACGATCGAACGAAGACGCCCGAAGCTCAGGCCGCGCTCGCCCCCGCCCGACGAAGCACCGCGTGCAGCAGCACGTCGCACCCCGCAGCCAAATGCTCCGGCCGCGCGCTTTCCAGCTCGTTGTGGCTGATCCCGCCCTCGCACGGCACGAAGACCATCGCGGTCGGCGCGATGCGCGACAGGTAGACGGCATCGTGGGCGGCGCCGCTGACGATGTCGAGGTGCGAGTGGCCGAGGCGCTGCGCGGCATCGCGCACGCTCGCGACCAGCTCGTCGGCGAACCGGCTGGGCGCGAACGACACCACTTCCTGCAGACGGATCTCGACCCGACACGCGTCCTGCACCGCCGCGATGCAGCGCCGCAGCTCGTCGACCATCGCGTCGAGCGTCGCCTGCTTGGCGCTGCGCAGGTCGACGCTCATGCGCACCTCGCCCGGCACGACGTTGCGCGAGTTGGGCTGGACGGCGAGGAAGCCGACGGTGCCGCGCGCGTAGTCGGGAAACTCCCGGCCGATGCGATTGACCTCGACGACGAGCCGGCTGGCCGCGAGCAGCGCATCGCGGCGCGTGGCCATCGGCGTCGGCCCGGCGTGCGCGTCCTGGCCGAGCACGACGACGTCGAACCAGCGCTGGCCGAGCGCGCCGAGCACGACGCCGATCGTCGTGCCCTGCTCCTCGAGCACCGGGCCCTGCTCGATGTGCGCCTCGAAGTACGCGCCCAGCCGATGCGGCACGGCCGCGCCGTCGTAGCCGATGGCAGCGAGCGCCTCGCGCACGCTCGCGCCCTGCGTGTCGCGCTGCTGCAGCACGTGCTCGAGCGTGTGCACACCGGCGTAGACGCCCGAGCCCATGCACGTCGGCACGAACCGCGAGCCCTCCTCGTTCGTCCACGCGACCACCTCCAGCGGCGCGCGCGTGCGCACGCCGGCGTCGTCGAGCGTGCGAACGAGGAGGGCTCGCGGTTCGTGCCGACGTGCATGGGCTCGGGCGTCTACGCCGGCGTGCACCCGCTCGAGCACGTGCTGCAGC
>JASLGD010000424.1 GCA_030150305.1 Caldimonas sp.
TCACATTCGAGCACCGCGCAGCGCCGCAGGCTCGACCCAGGTCGACCGCGAGGACGTTTGAAACTACGATGCGCTTCGGGCGGCAAGATCGCCCAGAACTGAGGGCAGCCATGAACCTTCGGGTCGACATCCCGCACACCATCGCATCCGACCGCGTGACGACTGAGGAAGGCAGGACCGACCCGAATGTGCCGAGTGCCGCAATGCAAGAGATGCCCCAGCGCGTCGACGGCGTCGTGATCGGCCGGTTCCTCGGCTTCGACGGCGAGACCCCGCTTGTCGTCTTCCCCGGCAATCCCGACGAGTCGGCGTCGCGTGCCCGGAGCCTCGCAACGCTCGATCCGGAGATGATCGGTGCCGAGGTCGCTGTCGTGTTCGAGGTTGGCGATCCGCGCCGCCCGCTGATCGTCGGACGCATCGTCCATCCGGTCCGGCAGCCGGCTGCGCTGGAGATCATCCGCGACGGGGAAGCGATGACGATCACGGGCAGCGAGCGCATCGAGCTTCGCTGCGGCAAGGCGTCCATCGTCCTCGAGAAGAACGGCCACATCACGCTGCGCGGCAGCCAGCTCACGAGCCAGGCCACGGGCACGAACTGGATCCGAGGGGCCGCGGTCCATCTGAACTAGGGCGCTCATGACCCTCCGGCGCGCCGCGGTCATCCCCGAGATCGTCGTCCGCCACGCAGAAGAGGCAGCGTTCCTGTGGCTGCGGCGCGGCCGCGAGATCGACGGCCAGCTTCTCGGCGAGAACGACATCGGCCGCATCGACCTCAGGCTCGGCGCCAACGTGGACGGGCTCGAGGCCGCCAGCCTCGCCGGCTGGGAGACGGCCGTGGAACGCTTCGGCCTCTTTCCCGAAGCGGGCGAAGCGTTCGTCCTCGGCGCGCTGGCGTTGCGCGCGGGCGACCTCGAGTGCCTTTCGGTCGCGGTGCAGTCGGCCAAGACCGTCGGCGTTGCAGGCCTGAAGGCGATGTCGGGGGCAACGGCGATCACGGCGCGGCAGCGTCTGCGCGGGTGCGTCGCACACTGGCTGGAGTCTGCCGATCCCTTCGAACGGGCGCTCGGCCTTTGCTCGCTCTCCCATCATCGGGTGGATTCCGCGGCCCACGTCTCGCGACTGCTCGACGATCGAGACGTTGCGGTTCGGGCACGCGCCTGCCGGCTGGCGGGCGAGCTCGGCCGACTGAGTCTGGTCGCGCAACTCGCGCATCACATGGAGGCGGACGACGTCGGCGAGGTCTTCGAGGCCGCGTCTGCGCTGTGCCTCCTCGGCGAGGCACAGCGCGCCGTGCCGGTGCTCGATCGGCTGGTCGGCCACGACGTGTTCGGCACGCGGGCCGTCGAGCTGCGGCTCCTCGCCACCCCGGGACCCGCGGCCAAGCGCTGGCTGCAGGGACTTCTCGAGCAACCGCCGCTCCGCGCTGCAGCGACTGCGGCCATCGGCCTCGTCGGCGATCGGGCGATCCTGCCGTGGCTGACCGGTGCGATGCGCGACCCCGCACTCGTGCGCCCGGCCGGCGTCGCGCTGCGCGATCTCTTCGCGGTCGACTTCAACGACACCGACCTGTTCTCGATCGATCCCGCCCTGTTTCCCGTCGACATGAGCGGGCCGTTGGAGCAAGGCGAGCTCCCGGTCGCCGATCGCGTCGCGCAATGGTGGGACCGCACGCGCGGGGAGGGCATGGCCCCGTTCCAGTCGATGCGCGCGCTCCGGGTCAAGGCGCTTCGATCGGCAGTGGCCCAGCCCGGCCAGCCGCTCGCCAACTGGCGGGCGACTCGACGCTTTCCCGCGTGGGTCTAGCTCAATGCAGGCTGGGCGCAGAGAGGGTGGCCGCCGCTCGGAGGCCGCCCTCCGAGGAGACCTCGCACATCGCAACCGGTCCGGGCGCATAGCCGGAGCGCAGGCTGTCGGCCGCGAGCAGCAGCGTCATTGCGCCGCCGGCCGACCCCATGTCGCCAACCGTCATCGACGCATAAGCGGTGGGAAAGGTCTCGCGGCGCGTCCGGAAAAAGCGGCTTCGCGCGATCATCTGTTCCCACGCGAGATAGCGCTCGCCGTTGGCGTTGCTGGCGATGAACGAGATGTCGGCCTCGCTGGGGCCGTGCCCGTCGTCCACGGCGTCGCGAAAGGCGGCGAGCTGGGCGCGGCCCTGACTGTATTTCTCGGTCAGCACGCTGTCTTCTTCCTGCGCGATGCCGTAGCCGCGAATGGCTGCTGCCGCCTGCCCTTCTCCTTCAGCAAGCCGCGTGAGCCGCACGAACACCGCTCCCTCGCCCGGAACGACGCCCTGAGCGTTGTCGCCGGACTTCAAACGACCTGCGCGGGCGAGGCGAGCCATGTCGACCTGATTGACCAGACTGTCGACACCGCCGAGGAGCACTTGCGCGAGACCGGCGTCGCGCAGCAACTCGTCTGCGCGGCCAAGCAGTCCGATCCCTGCTGCAGCGCCGCCATCGACGGCGCGCGACGCGGGATGAAAAGCGAACCCGCTGGCGCGGATGAGTGCGGCCAGGAATTCGCGCGGCGGCACCGTCCGATACGCGGGGTGCTCGCGAAAGCTCTCGGGAGGCGCGACGAGCAGAGCAGTCGCCTCCGCGGGCGCCGGTGACGACTCCATGGCTTCGCCGATCGCGCGCGCGGCCATGTTCTGCAACCACTCGCCGTACGACCGCTTCAGCTTCCAGTGCGCGGGCACCATCGCGGCGACCTGCACCGCACCGGCGGGCTCGGAAAGCGCGAACTGGCCGAAGCTCGAGATCGAAGCGCGAATGGCCGCAAGCGTCTGTGGCGCGCAAAGGCCGCCCGGCGTGACGGCGCCGGCACCGCTGACGAAGAGCGGAGCGCTCAGCGCCGCCAAGCCGATTCCCCCGCGAGCGTGCCGTCTCCGCCCCGCAGGTCGAGATAGGTCTTGCGCTTGCGCCGCGCGCTCAGGAATGCCGGCGTGACGTGGCCGAAGACTGCTTCGCGCAGCATCGGCGCATTGCGCCGCGTGGTCAGGCAGAGCCTCGCCTTCAGCGTGACCCGCAGGAGGTCGGGCTCGATGAGAACCGTGTCCGGAGCGAACCGTCTCTCCTCGATGCGATCATCGAAGACCAGACGCAGCGGTGCCGTCACGCGCGGGAGCCGAAAGTCCCATCGACCCGACGGCGTCATGCCGATGATCGTGGCGTCCTCGCCGCCGTCGAGACGCGGCAGCTGCTGGTCCTGCGCGGTCGCAAGATGCGCGCGAGGATCGAAATCCTTCGGTGGCAGCGGCCACTGCGCGTCCTGCCACGCCTGGTCGTAGGTGCCGGTGAGGCGCAGGCGGGGCTCCCATCCGCGACCGATTGCGCCGAAGCCGGCCGGCCGCAGCTCGTCGGAGAGTCTGTCGTTCGCATCGCCGGCGTAGCTGATGTTCGGTGCCTGCGTCCGCACGGTGGGGTCTGCGGACGCCGCGTTGCGATAGCCGACCCCAACCGGGTTGCGCAGGTCGAGCTGGCCATCGGGCAGCGTCCCGCCATACGCGCGCTCGTAGCGGACGGGCATCACGGTGAACGGTTGCGGCGCACTGAAACCTGTGCCCTTGCGCATCCGGTCGCCGATGACCGCGAGCACCTTCTGGACAGAGCCGAGCTTCAGTCCGACCTGCATGCGCTGCGTC
>JASLGD010000430.1 GCA_030150305.1 Caldimonas sp.
TGATCCCGTAGGCGAAGTTCTTCGCCTCGCGCCGCGTGATCCGCTCGACCTCGGCATAGGCCGCGTCGACGTTCATCGCATCAGCACCAGCGCAGCCTCGCGCGCGAGCCGCACACGCGACGGCTTCGGCCGCTGGGTGAACAGATCCCAGTCCGCGCGCTCGAGCGCGTCGAGCGCAGCGAGCCCTCCACGCGCGAACAGCCCGACCGCACGACCAAGCCGACCGCCGATCCGCGCGCGCAAGAAGTCGCCGGCACGCAACAACGCGGCCGCACGTTCCGCCTCGAACCGCAGCAGGCTGCGCAGCTCGGCGCTCGGCCGGTCGAGCGCCGGCGCTCCGAAACGCTCCCGATCCTCGCGCGGCAGATAGATGCGCCCGAGCTCGAGATCTCGCGGAACGTCCTGCAGGAAGTTCACGAGCTGGAGCCCCGTGCACACCGAGTCGCTCGCCGCAACGAGCTCCGGATCGTCGAGCCGCCGCAGCACGCCGAGAACGAGCCGCCCACACGGATCGGCGCTGTGCACGCAGTACCACTTGAGGTCCTCCCAGGCCTCGTACTCCGAGACGCGCTGATCCATCCGGTTCGCCTCGATCAGCCGCTCAAAGGGCTCGCGCGGCAACTGAAACTCCTGCACCGTCGGCTGCACGTTCCGCATGACAGGCCACGTCGGCTCCCCCTCGAACGTCAGCGCAACCTGAGACTCGAGCTCGTCGAGCGCTGCGAGGCGGTCGCCTTCGAACGCATCGCCGAGCTCGTCGACCATCCGCGCATAGCAGTAGAGCGCACGGATATGCGGTCGGAGCGTCCGCGGAAAGAGAACGGAACCGACAGGAAAATTCTCGCCTGCCGCCCGAGCGGCAACCTCTGCTACCTCCATGACCGGAGTCATTCTGCTTGAATCGACGTGCGGAACGGGGGCTCCGCGTGGGGAACAGAAAGGAGGACGACGTGGCCGACAGCCCTGAGGAGACGGCCGGCATTCGCGAGGATCCGATCGCCGGCATCGAGCGCGCGAACGGCGCCGTCGTCGTGAGCCTCGCCGGCGAGCTCGACCTCTACAACGCGAACGCGGTTCGCGACGTGCTGCTCGAGTGCTGCGCCGAGTCGCCCGATCGGCTGATCGTCGACCTTTCCGGGGTGAAGTTCATCGACTCGACCGCGCTCGGCGTCCTGATCGAGGCGCGCACGCGCATGCCGAACCGGCGGGGCTTCCTCCTCGCCGCACCAGGCCTCGAGACCAGGCGCGCCCTCGAGATCTCCGGCCTCGACCGGCACTTCTCCGTGCACGAATCACTGGACGGCGCGCGCGCCGCGAAGCTCTAGCTACTCTCCAGCGCCGTGGCAGACAACGGATCGATTCTCGAGCCCGCGGCACTGAAGCGCTACGCCGACGCGATCGTCAAGGCGTCGCTCGGCGTCGCGAAGGGCGACACGCTGGTCGTCCAGGCGGAGCCTGCGCACCGCGAGTTCGCAGTGGAGGTCGTCGCGGCGGGTTACCGCGCGGGCGCGGAAGTCGTCGAGCTCCAGTACTACGACCCGCTCGTCAGCCGCGCGCGGCTGCTGAACGGCAACGACGCGGCGCTCGGCGTGGTGTCGCCGTGGTCGAAGAAGCGCATGCAGGAGCTGATGAAGCCGACCGGCGCACGCGCCGCGATCATCGGCGAATCCGAGCCCGGGTATCTCGACGGGATTCCGCCGAAGAAGATCAGCACCGATTACGCGCGCACCGCCGAGGCGTCGAAGGCGTTTCGGCGGGCGAACCTCGACATGCGCGCCCGCTGGACCGGTGCCGGCTGGCCGACCGACTTCTGGGCGAACCAGGTCTACCCTGATGTTTCGCCGCTCGACGGCAAGCGCAAGCTCGCGCAGGACATCCTCTGGTTCTGCCGTCTGACCGACGAGGACGGCAAGGGCTCGACCGGCTGGCTCAACCACGTCCGCGCGCTGACGCGCCGCGGCGTGAAGCTGACGAAGCTCGGCCTCACGGCAATCGAGCTCCGCGGGCCGGGCACCGAGCTGCACGTCGGGCTCGCGCCGGAGACGCGCTGGCTCGGCGGCCAGGAGGAGACACCGTCCGGCGTGAAGATCGCGCCGAACGTCCCGACGGAGGAGACATTCACGAGCCCGCACGCGGACGCGACCGAGGGTGTCTTCGCGTGTACGTTCCCACTTTCGTTCCAGGGCCGCCTCATCGAAGGGCTGCGCGGCGAGTTCCGCGGCGGAAAGCTCGTGCGGCTCGATGCGGACAAGAAGGACGACAGGGCCTTCGTCGCTGCGTACATCGACAGCGACCCGACCTCGCACGGCCGGCGGCTCGGAGAGGTCGCGCTCGTCGACGCGACGTCGCGGATCGGCCAATCCGGACGTACCTACTTCAACACGTTGTACGACGAGAACGCGGCCGCGCATATCGCGTTCGGCTCGGGCTTCGGTGGGACGCGCACGCAGGGCTCACGCGGGCTCAACCGGTCGTCCGTGCATCTCGACGTGATGATCGGAAGCCCGGATTTCGAGGTCACCGGGATAGACGCGAAAGGCAAGCGCGTCGCCGTGATCTCGAACGGCCTCTGGCAGATCTGAGAAAACCGTCACGGCACACGCACGGATGTGTGCCG
>JASLGD010000463.1 GCA_030150305.1 Caldimonas sp.
GCGGGGGTCGTCGGCGCGTCGCTCTGCGCCGAAGACGGCCACGCCAACCCGCGCGTGGTCGGCCCCGCGTATGCGCGGCTCGCGCGCCGGCTCGGCGCCGACGTCCGCGAACACGCCCCGGTGCTCGACGCGGCGCGCGACGGCGACGGGTTCGCGCTGCGCTGCGACGCGATCGAGGTGCGCAGCACGTTTCTCGTCAACTGCGCCGGCGCCGGCGCGGGACGCTTCGCGGCGGCGTTCGGCGACGACGTTCCGCTCGCGCCGCTCGTGCCGAACATGCTCGTCACCGAGCCGTTGCCGTTCTTCATCGACCGTTCGCTCGGCGTTTCTGGCGGCGGCATCTACCTGCGCCAGATCGCGCGCGGCAACGTGATCCTCGGCGGCGGCCACGGCTGGTGCGACGCCGAAGGCCTGCGCTCGCGCCCGCTCAGCGCAGCGTCGCTTGCGTCGATGCGCGAGGCGCTCGCGCTCGTCCCCGGCCTCGCCGGCAGCCACGTGATCCGCACCTGGACGGGCATCGACGGCGAGACGCCCGACCGCATCCCCGTGCTCGGCTGGTCGGCGACGACGCCGAACCTCGTGCACGCGTTCGGATTCTCGGGGCACGGCTTCCAGCTCGGCCCGATCGTCGGCGCCGTGATCGCCGAGCTCGTCGGGCATGGTCGCTCGACGTCGCCGCTGGCGCCGTTCGCGGTCGAGCGCTTCGCGGCGGCGCGCGGGGCGACGTCGTCGTCGAGCGCGGTCGGGGTCAACCCTTAGCAAGCCTCGAGCGGCGAATTGGCGCAGCGGCCGTGGCTATCATGCGGCGGCCCGGCACGAGCAGTGCACGACGCCGAGGCGCACACGGGAGCACGCATGAAGCGACATCTCCGCGCCGCCGCGGCGGCCCTGATCCTCGCCGCCGCCGGGGTCCACGCCGAGACGGTGCTCAATGTCGGGATGTCGGCCGCCGACGTCAGCCAGCTCGACCCCGACCGCGCGACGACGACGCAGGACAAGCCGCTCACCGCGTGGCTCTACAACGGCTTGGTGCGCTTCAAGCCCGGCTCGGCGAGCCTCGAGACGCTCGAACCCGACCTCGCCGAGAAGTGGGAGAGCACGCCAGACAAGCTGACGTGGACGTTCCACCTGCGAAAGGGCGTCAAGTTCCACGGCGACTACGGCACGCTGACGGCCGACGACGTCGTCTTCTCGCTCAAGCGCGCCGCCGACTCGAAGACGTCGTCGTTCTCGGGCGACTACGCGTCGATCGAATCGGTCGAGGCGCTCGACCCCTACACCGTGCGCGTCAAGCTCAAGCAGGCGGTGCCGTTCTTCCTCGGCCTCGTCACCAACTACCACGGCGGCATGATCGTCAGCAAGAAGGCGGTCGAGAAGCTCGGCGACAACTTCCGCTTGAATCCGATCGGCACCGGCCCGTTCAAGTTCGAGGCGTACAAGCCGAACGAGAGCGTGACCTTCGTCGCCAACAAGGACTACTTCCGCGGCGCGCCGAAGATCGACCGCATCGTCTACCGCCTGATCCCGGCCGACTCGGCGCGCGACCTCGCGTTCACGTCGGGCGAGCTCGACATCGTCTACGGTCGCCAGGACCAGAAATGGGCCGAGCGCTTCAAGAAGGAGCCGGGCGTCATCGTCGACGTGCTGCGCCCGGCCGAGCTCGGCATGCTGCACCTCAACATGACGGTCAAGCCGCTCGACGACAAGCGCGTCCGCCAGGCGATCGCGCACGCGATCAACCGGCAGCAGATCGTGAGCTTCAAGGGCGACCTCACCGCCGACCCGCCGGTCTCGGTCGTCCCCGCGGGCTATCTCGGCACCGACCCGAAGGCGCCGCTCGCGACGTACGACGTCGCCAAGGCGAAGGCGCTGCTGAAGGAAGCGGGCTATCCGAACGGCATCACCGTCAAGGCGATCCAGTCGACGCTGCCGTCGATGCTCAACACCGCGCAGATCCTCCAGGCGCAGCTCAAGCTCGCCGGCATCGACCTGCAGCTCGAGACGGTCGACCACCAGACGTTCCACGCCAACATCCGCAAGGACCTGAGCGGCGCGGTCTACTACACGGCGGCGCGCTTTCCGGTCGCCGACGTGCCGCTGACGCAGTTCTTCCACTCGCGCTCGATCGTCGGCACGCCGACCGCGGTGATCAACTTCTCGCATTGCGCGGTCGCCGACAAGGAGATCGACGCCGCACGCTCCGAGCCCGACCTCGCCAAGCAGAAGGAGCTGTGGGCGACGGCGCAGCGCAAGATCCTCGACGAGGTGTGCGCGGTGCCGCTCTTCGAGCAGCTGCAGGTGTGGGCGCACAAGTCGAACGTCGACTTCGGCTACAAGCTCGTCGACGCCATCCACCTCGGTCCGCAGATCACGGAGCTGACGACGAAGAAGTGAGCGCAGCAGCGGCGCCGACATGCTGCGCTTCGTCGTCAACCGGCTGCTGCTCGCGCTGCCCACGCTGTGGGCGGTGCTCACGCTCGTCTTCGTGCTGGTTCGCGTCGTGCCCGGCGACCCGACGATCGTCGTCCTCGGCGACCAGGCGAGTCCCGAGGCGCGCGCTGCCCTGCGCACGCGGCTCGGCCTCGACAAGCCGATCCTCGCGCAGTACGCCGACTTCATGGTCCAGATCGCGCGCGGAGACCTCGGCCGCTCGCTCGTCACCAACCGGCCGATCGCGACCGACATCGCGGCGGTGCTGCCGTACACGATCGAGCTCACGCTCGCCGCGCTCGTCATCGGCAGCGCGATCGGCATTCCGCTCGGCGTCGTCGCGGCGCAGAAGCGCGACGGGGTCGTCGACTGGCTCGCGCGCATCGTCTCGCTCGCCGGGC
>JASLGD010000516.1 GCA_030150305.1 Caldimonas sp.
GACAGCTCGCCCAGTGCGTCGTAGCGCGCCGTGAGCGCCTGGAACGCGGCCATCCGCTGTTGGATGTGGCCTCCCGCCGACACGAGCTTCTCGGCGCACGTGACCTGGCGGCCGCGCGTCGCGGTCATCACCTCGGAGAGCGAGGCGACCCGTAGGAGAGCGCCGACGCCGGCAACGGCGTCGCGACGACCGCGCTTGCGCGCGGCGCATCAACCGCGCCCGCGCGCGCGGGCGGCAATCAACCGCGCTCGCGCGCGGGCCGCAGGAAGTGGCGGACGAGCGGCACGGTGAGCATCAGGCACGCCGAGCCGGCGAGCGCCATCGGCAGCATCGACCCGGTCGCGTGCATCGTCCAGGCGCCGCCGAGCAGGATCGCGTGCCCGGTCGCGTAGAGCTTCAGCGGCCGCGCCAGCGCGGAATTCGTCGTCTTCGCCATCGATCACCTCCCGACGGCCTCGTCTTGCAGCCGACGCCGAGCTTCACGCAACATGCGTGCCGGCCCGGGAAACGACAAAGCTCGCGCTCTTGGCAACAGCTCGCAACGAGCGCGGCAGGCAAGCGATCCCTCGCCACCGCTCGGGACGAGCGCGGCGGCCGCGGAGATCCTTCGCTGCGCTCAGGATCACCCGCGTCGGCTGCGCGACGCGTGTCACTTCTTCGTCTGCGACCAGTCCTTCAGCGCGGCCAGCGTCTTCTCGACGTGCCGGCTCGGGTTCAGGCTCTGGTAGTTGTAGACGACCTTGCCGTTCGGCGCGATGACGTAGGAGACGCGGTTGGCGTAGTCGGGGCGCGTCTGCATCACCGCGTCGTACGACTTCATCACCGCCTGCGTGCTGTCGGAGGCGACCGGGAAGCGCCCCTGGCACGCCTGCACCGAAAACTTGCCGAGCGTGTCGATGTCGTCCGACGAGACGCCGATCACGGTCGCGCCGAGCGCCTCGAACCTGGCCATCGACTCGGCGAACTCGTGCGCCTCGATCGAGCAGCCGACCGAGAACGCGGCGGGGAAGAAATACAGCACGACCGGGCCCTTGGCAAGCGAGTCGGAGAGCTTGAAGGTGTACACCTTCCCGCCGAGCGCGGCCGGGACGGTAAAGTTTGGCGCCGCATCTCCGACATCGAGCGCTGCGTATGCAGATGTCGTCAGCGTTGCCGCCAGCAGGATGGACCCAAGGATCTTCTTCATGACCGCCTCCAGCGGGTCGCACGAGCGCGCTTCATCTTACGAGAAAGGCCGCACGCTGGCGGCGAGGGTCGCAGCCGCGGCGCTCGTCGCCGCCGCGGCGCTGCTCGCCGGCTGCGGGTCGCTGCCGGCCAACGTCGGCAAGACCGACACGGTCGCGCTGCCGCCCAACCCCGAGAGCCCGCTCGTCCAGATCGCCACGCGCTCGTCGCCTTCGCCCGAGCAGACCGGAGTTCGCCTGCTGCCGCTCGGCGCCTACTCGCTCGACACCCGGCTGCAGCTCGCGCAGCGCGCGACGACGTCGCTCGACGTCCAGTACTACCAGTTCGAGAACGACTCGACCGGGCGCCTGCTGCTCGCGGCGCTGCGCGACGCGAGCCAGCGCGGCGTGCGCGTCCGACTCCTCGTCGACGACCTCTACACCTCGCACTCCGATCCGCTGCTGCGCGGGCTGGCGTCGTTCCCGAACGTCGAGGTGCGCCTCTTCAATCCGTTCTGCTGCAACCGCTCGGCCGGCCCCGGCGGCCGCTACACGGCGTCGATCTTCGACTTCGGGCGGCTGAACCACCGCATGCACAACAAGCTCTTCATCGCCGACGGTGTGATGGCGGTCGCGGGCGGGCGCAACATCGCCGACGAGTACTTCCTGCGCGCGCACGACGCCAACTTCATCGACATGGACGCCTTCGTGATGGGCGCGGTCGTGCGCTCGATGTCGGCGATCTTCGACCGCTACTGGAACAGCGAGGTCGTCTATCCGATCGAGCGCGTCGGCGAGCCGCTCGGCGACAAGGTCGCGCGCGCCAAGGCCTTCGACGACGCGATCGCGGCGCACGCGTCGATGGAGCCGATCGAGCTGCCGTCGACCGACCTCCTCGGCTACGGCCCGCTCTCCGACGACCTCGACTCCGGCCAGCTCGGGCTCGAGTGGGGGATCGCGCGCGCGTTCGCCGATCCGCCCGAGAAGCTCCTCGCGATGACGCCGAAGATCGCGTTCGAGATGAGCGTGACGAACGACGTGATGATGCAGGTCTGGCAGGCCAAGAACGACCTCGTCCTCACGTCGCCGTACATGATCCCGGGCGAGCTCGGCATGCAGTCGTTCCAGAACCTGCAGCGCGAGAAGGTGAAGGTCACGGTGATCACGAACTCGCTCGCCGCGACCGACGAGCCGCTCGTGCACACCGGCTATTCGCGCTACCGCGAACGGATGCTCGAGGCCGGCGTCGATCTCTACGAGCTGAGCCCGACGCGCAGCCAGCACGCGAAGCGCCTCGGCACGTTCGGCTCCTCGCTCGGCCGCCTGCACGCCAAGACTGCGGTGATCGACAAGCGGATCATCTTCATCGGCTCGATGAACCTCGACCCGCGCTCGGCGAGCACGAACACCGAGTTCGGCATGTTCATCGACAGCCCGGCGCTCGCCAAGGAGCTGCTGCGCGTCATCAACATCAGCAAGCTCGAGGGCGCCTACCGGCTGCGGCTGCAGCCGGGCTCGACCGAGCTCGAATGGCTGACGACCGAGGAGGACAAGGAGACCGTCCTCGAGGTCGAGCCCGAGTCGAGCTTCTGGCTGCGCGTGCACAACATGCTGCTCGGCTGGTTCGTTCCGGAACAGCTGCTTTAGCGACACGCTCGGCGGCGGTCGCGCTGCCATCGCCTCGCGCTGGGAACGACGCGCGGGACGATTGCAAACGAGGTGCACGGGATCGGGACGGCAGGGCGCCCTGTTTTGCTCCATGTCCCCCGGGCCTGGCCTGGACGGCCGGCCCTCCTCCTTTACTTCCGCAAAACAGGG